>NZ_DAOKYH010000019.1:0-59911 GCF_035323175.1 Dysgonomonas sp.
CATGTTATGAAATAAAGGTAATATAAATAATATAAGATGTATACGAAAAGAGAGAGAATATAAAGAATGTATCTCATTTTACCCAAAAGGTATCCTATTTAACACATAAAGATTGTATACTGATAAAAAAAGTCATATTAAACCGAACATATAAAAAGAATAACAAACAAACAAACAGTATTTTAAGAACAATACACACATAAAAAAAATCATATTATCAAAGTATAATGAATCGTAACCCACATGTTTTATATAGCTTTGTATTATCGAAAGACAAATTAAAATGCCCCAGCATAGTTAACACTTAATACCTAATACGCTCTTAGTTTTGATATGAGAAATATATTTACGACATTATTAGGATTACTGAATGTAAAACACACTCATTCCTATTCATCACGTTTTTATAACGAACATCCTCATAAATACAATTTATATGGATTATCGAAAATACTTTCTGATTACAACATAGAAAATGTTGGAGTAAAAATCAATAATAAGGAAGATGAAATCTTTAATCTAGAAGCTCCTTTTATAGTCTATTTGGGAACTGATTTTGCAATCGTATATAAGATAACATCTGTGAAAGTTCATTATATATGGAAGGAAAAGAAGATGGAGCTCTCTGTTGATAACTTCTGCAAATTATGGAATGGAGTTACCCTGTTGGTAGAAATAAATGAAAAATCGGCAGAGCCCAACTATTTGGAGCATCGTAAACAGGAGCGATTATCTTTAGTTCAAAATATATTATTGACTGGAGCTATTTCTATATTAATGATATTAACCTTTATATCTAATCTAACATACAATAATATTGGTTCAATCTTACTGACAGTTTTAAATTTAACGGGACTATATATAGGTTATTTACTTGTTCTTAAACAAATGAATATTCAGAGTAATTATGCTGATAAAATCTGCTCCCTTTTTAGTCAAAAAGATTGTAATAATGTTCTTGAATCAAATGCCGCAAAAATAGGAGGATTTATAGGATGGAGTGAGATAGGTTTTGGATATTTCACAGCTAACATTATTATTTTACTCTTTTTGCCAAATTATATCACATATCTTGCTCTTATCAACATTGCAGCATTACCATATACTTTATGGAGTGTGTGGTATCAAAAATACAAAGCTGGACAATGGTGCCCTCTATGTCTTATCATTCAAGCTATTTTATGGTCTATATTTATTGTAAACCTAATCTTTGAATTTATTGAAATTCCACAATTTACGATTACAGATACGCTATTAATCGCTTCTTTATATATAATTCCGGTATTGACAACGAATATTATTATACCTAAGCTAATTAAATCAAATAAACAGGAACAAACGACTCAAGAACTGAACAGTATTAAAACTTCAGAAACAGTTTTCTCTACCCTACTCAAGCAGCAACCTCATTATGATGTAGACCTAAACACTTCTAATATATTATTTGGAAACCCAAAGAGTGAAATACTAGTTACTATTCTTACTAATCCGCATTGCAACCCTTGTGCAAAGATGCATGTTCGTGTAGTGAATCTATTAAAACAAACAAACAACTTATGCATACAGTACGTATTCTCTTCATTTAGGCCAGAATTAGACTCTAGTAACAAATTTTTAACATCTGTCTATTTTGAGAAAACTGAAAGAGATAAAATATTTCATTTGTGGTTTGATCAAGGAAAGCATGATAAAGAAAATTTCTTTAAAATATATCACTGTGATAATTATAATAAACAGGTGACACTTGAATTTGAAAGGCATAAAGAATGGAAGAGTAAGACAGGGATCGTTGCAACTCCGACTATCCTTGTAAATGGATATAAATTACCGGATAACTATAAAATCGAAGACCTTAAATATATTACAACAATAAAATCTTAAATCAAATGAATGAAATACCTAAGATTATTCATCAGATATGGTCTGGAATTAATGAACCTTTACCCCGACCATTCAAAGTACTAGGTGATACATGGAAGCGTGATTATCCTGATTGGAAGTATGAGTTTTGGGACAATGAACGCATAAATAACTTTATTCAAGAATATTACCCTCAATATTGGGATATATATTGTAGATTTCCCTTCAATATACAAAAATGGGATGCTATCCGCTATCTTATTTTAGACAAGGTAGGGGGAATGTATGTTGATTTTGATTATGAATCAATCCAACCAATGGATCAATTGATTAAAGGAAAGAAATGCTGTTTTGCATTGGAAAAGGAGTTGCCATCATCACCCTATCTAAATAATCTATATTTTAACAATGCCCTCATGCTGAACATACCAGAACATTCTTTCATGAGAAGAATCATCGAACAGGTTTTCACCGAAGAAACATTAGCTTTTGATACTACATGGAAGGTTAGTTGTGTATTCAACACAACAGGCCCTCACAAATTAGTTAAAACTTATAATAATCTGACAGAACAAGATAAAAAAGAAATATATCTGATTCCTGCAAAATATGTTTCTCCATTTACAGGCCATGAGGCTAAATTAGTTAGGACAGGAACTGTAAGTCAAAAGCTGGAAGATTGTTTAGAGGAAGCTTATGCTGTACACTATTTTTGTAGCAATTGGGCAATTGATGAAGCTTGAAGTAATATATTATATTTATTGTTAAACTGTTGGACAATAGGCAATAATCTGATCATTTATTGTAGGCATAATCAACAGAAATTGATAAACACATTTATTATGAAAAAATTAAGTAAATTATCATTGAAAAGCGTTTCAGAGATGACTGATGAAGAAATGAAGCTTATAATTGGCGGATCTGGCTCTGGAAATTGTTGGGTAAGATGTGATCAGGATAACAGCACCCCTAAATCTGTTCCGGATTGTGAAAGAAGTTCTGCAGACGAAGCTTGTGGAGGCAGTGGCAGCGCAGGCAGTAATACTGTATGCTATTGTGTAGGATCATAACAAACAATTGACTACAAGAGGATTGGCATTATGCTAATCTTCTTGTAATTACAAATCACAATACAATGAAAATAAAAATAACTTTTTTCTGTCTATTATTATGTAAACTTAATATATTATATTCCCAAAATGTGTTAATATCTGGAGAAAACATAAATAATATCAACAAAGTTGAATTAATAAATAATCTACCTTTTAGATGGAGCGATATAAACGGCGACTTTAAGATTCTTTTTGATAAGAGAGGAGATACTTTTAGTCTGCCATTACAAATTGATCATATTACTGTAAAGCAAATTATGCCTCCTGGATATTCATTTGCTCAGACTATCTTTATTACCAGAGGAGACTCTGTTACATTTTCGGTCAAATCAAATGGTGATAATAATTTCTATTACCATTTCGAAGGGAAAAATGCATCTCATTACAATTATGATGGTCTGATAAACAAAATATTTCCTTATAAAGAAATTCCTAAATATAAGAAAGATACATCATTCGAGATTTACAAAGATAGTCTAGCATCTTTTTATAAGAGGAAGCAAATATTCTTAGATAAGTATATTAAGACTCATGAGGTAAGTAACGATTTCACTAATTACGCAAGGAGTTGCATAGTCAATGATTATGCATTCAATTTATTTCAGACCATTGTGTCAAATCCAAATATCATATCCGCAGATGAAGCAAATGACATATTCGAAAATACCCCTATTGAAACAAATAGTCTCCCCGTGACATATGGTGCCGCAATCCGCTATAAATATATAAATCGTTATGAATCAAATAAAGATATAAATCTAATATATCAGAATATATTAACATACACAGAAGGAGAAATTCAGGACTATTTAATATCAGCATTAATAGGCACATATGCTATAAGGCAAAAACAATCTGAACGGGAATCCCTATTAAAAATAATACATGAAAACACGTCTCATATTAAGAGAGGTGAGTTTGCTGAATATATACAAAATGCCCTCAATTATACAATGATTATAAATCAACCTATTCCAAAAGATATATTATCTACCACATATGTCAGATCATTTCAGGATGAAAAGAAAGTAAATTTAACAAAAGTTCTAGAAAAGTATAATGGAAAGGCTATATATATAGATTTTTGGGCAAGTTGGTGCACTCCATGTCGTCTCCATATAAACAACTCGCTGTCTGCTCGGAAATATTTAGAAGAAAAGAATATTGTTTACTTATATTTATCAATAGATGAAAATGAAAAGGCTTGGCTAAAAGCATCTGAAAAAGATAAAACGACAGACAATCAATATTTAATTGATAATAATACAAGCTCTCCTTTAGCGAAATATTTCAATATAATCTATATTCCCAGGTATATCTTATTAGACTCTAGCCATCAGATAAAGAACAATAAAACTCCAGCTCCAAATGAAGAAAACTTGGATCAATTAAAAGAAGCTATTTCTACAATGATTACAAAAGTTTATAGGTTTTAATTGCACAAAGTAGACAATGCAAGAGCCTTTACTATTATAAGCAGTTTAGCATCCTAAGGTTAAAAGATCCGAAGGATAAATATATCCCTATATCAAGTCTCAAAACCGATTATATATTAATTGACTTTTGGGCTATATGGTGCGCTCCTTGTGTTACAGAAATTCCTAATATACTAAAGGTGTATAATAAATACAAAGACAAGTTTTCAGTATATGCCATATCATTAGATAATACCCGTCAGGAATAGTTGGAAGGTATAGAAAGTCTAAATGTCGACAATTTACGCATGTATATGTTGGAACTTGGGCAAATAATGATGTTCGAATTATCACAAATAGTTTTATTCCTGCAAATTTCCTACTTGATAAAAACAAGCGTATTATAGTAAAAAAACTTTAGAAGAGAAGAGTTATAAG
Organism: Dysgonomonas sp.; assembly: GCF_035323175.1. Taxonomy (NCBI): domain Bacteria; kingdom Pseudomonadati; phylum Bacteroidota; class Bacteroidia; order Bacteroidales; family Dysgonomonadaceae; genus Dysgonomonas; species Dysgonomonas sp. The sequence continues at coordinate 4,826 of NZ_DAOKYH010000019.1, forward strand.
CTAAGTTGTCTCAGCTTATAAAATAAGAATAATCAAGAAATTTAAATAAAATGAAGCCATTCCCTAACTATAAACAACTCGATGTCATGGATTGTGGTCCTACCTGTTTGCGCATGATAGCCAAATACTATGGACGCAACTTCTCTGTACAGTATCTTAGGGAAAAGAGTTTCATCACCCGAGAGGGTGTTTCCATGCTTGGTATCAGCGATGCAGCTGAAACCATTGGTATTCGAACCAACGGTATCAAAATTACTTTTGAGCAATTAGTTAAAGAAAAGCCTTTACCATGTATCCTACATTGGAATCAAAACCACTTTGTTGTATGCTATTCCATTAAAAAGAAAAGAGACTTAGATTATGAAATAAAAATCTCGGATCCTGTAGGTGAAAAATATACAATGAACAAAGCTGAATTTCTTAAATGCTGGGCTAGTTCTCTATCCCAAGGAGAGGACACTGGCACTATCTTATTATTAGACCCTACTCCCGATTTCTACAATCAGGATGACGGGTTAGAAAAATCAAATAAGAGTATCTATTATTTTCTGGGCTATCTTCGTCCATATAAATCTCAGATCATACAACTCATAATTGGACTACTGGCAGGGAGTGCCTTATCTCTTATTTTACCATTCCTTACTCAGGCTGTAGTTGATCAGGGAATTGGCAATAACAATCTGAGTTTCGTTACATTAGTATTGATAGCCCAACTCATACTATTTATTACTCAACTGGCTGTAGAATTTATCCGTAATTGGATTACACTTCATGTGAACAGTCGTATAAGTATATCTCTTATCTCTGACTTTCTTTCCAAATTGATGAAACTACCTTTACGCTTCTTTGACACAAAGAATGTAGGAGATATCATGCAACGTATAGGAGATAATGACCGTATCAAATCATTTCTTACAGGTTCTACTCTTACTACTCTATTTTCATTCGTAAACTTCATCATATTTGCCTTCATTCTTGCATATTACAGTTTTACAATATTAGGCGTTTTTATTTTAGGTAATTTTTTATACATTTTGTGGATATTGGTATTTCTTAAATACCGCCGTAAACTGGATATGGCACGCTTCACCCAAGCTTCAGCAGAGCAAAGCAACCTAGTACAAATAGTAACAGGAATGCAGGAAATAAAACTCAACAACTGTGAAAAACAGCAACGATGGAAATGGGAACGCATACAGGTAAAACTTTTTAAGATAAGTATAAAAGGGCTTGCCTTGGGACAATACCAACAGATGGGATCGGTATTTTTCAGTCAGACGACATCTCTTTTTATTTCATTTATTGCCGCTCGCTCAGTGATTGAAGGAGACATGACATTGGGTATGATGATGGCTGTGAGTTATATCATCGGACAACTATCAAGTCCAATCGGGCAACTCATCAGCTTTGTACAAACAGCTCAAGATGCTAAAATCAGTCTCGAACGGTTAAATGAGATACATAACAAAGAAGATGAAGAGCAAACTATAGAATCTAAAATAAATGAATTACCAACAGACAAATCTCTCTGTATCGAAGATTTATATTTTAGTTATGATGGTGCAGACCGTGATTATGTGTTGAACGGAATAAATCTGTCTATACCAGAGAACAAGGTAACGGCGATAGTTGGTGCCAGTGGAAGTGGTAAAACAACCCTGATAAAACTACTTTTGGCTTTTTATAAACCGAATAAAGGTAAGATTAAAATTAAAGATCTATCTATCAATGATATTAATCCTCACCTATGGCGTCAGAGATCTGGTGCTGTGATGCAAGATGGGTTTATTTTCTCCGAAACTATAGCTAATAACATAGCTATAGGAGAAGATATTGTGGATAAAAAAAAGCTGCAGCAAGCTATAGAAGTAGCCAACATCAAAGAGTTTATAGAATCACTTCCTCTAAAGTATAATACAAAAATAGGCATGGAAGGGAATGGTATTAGCCAAGGACAGCGTCAACGGTTATTGATAGCAAGAGCTGTTTATAAGAATCCTGAATTTCTATTCTTTGATGAGGCGACGAATGCATTAGATGCTAATAATGAAAGAACGATATTAGATAATTTGAATAATTTTTACAAAGGAAAAACAGTCGTTATTGTGGCCCATCGCTTAAGCACAGTTCAGAATGCAGATAATATAGTGGTTATGGATAAAGGCAGAGTTATAGAAGAGGGTACACACAAAGAGTTAACGAATAAGAAAGGAGCCTATTATACTCTTGTTAAAAATCAATTAGAACTAGGCATGTAAAAGAATATGGACATAAAAGGGGCAAAAATATTAAAATCTGACCTTCCTGACAGGAATCTCAATTTCATATCGATTCAAAACTCAATAGATAATACTGACATTGAATTGAAAAGCGAAGAGTTTCAAGAGGTATTGGGTAGTACCCCTTCATGGATACTTAGAAGAGGCATCACCCTTATTTCTATTATTGTACTAATAATTTTAATAGGAAGCGCCTTTTTTAAATATCCGGATATAATAACTACTACAATGACACTTACGGGAAGTACTCCGGCAACTGGATTAGTTGCCAGAACCTCTGGTAAAATACAGGAGTTAGACGTACAGGATAAACAAGAAGTGAAAGCAGGGAGTTATCTGGCTGTTATCGAAAATTCCGCTAATACAAGTGATATACAGATATTAAAACAATATATCGATCAACTAAACCAAAAGATAGATACTATTATAACTTTACCATCTAAAGAGTTGAAATTAGGGCCATTGCAGTCGCTGTATTCTGACTTTTACATAACTCTTTTCAACTATTATGAATTCAAACGCTTGCAGTATTACACACAAAAGATTGATTTTATGAAAGATAAAATCAATCAATATCGAAATTATTACAGGAATGTAGAAGGGCAAAAAGCGATAATCAAAGAACAATTTCGACTCAATCAGAATCAATATCGAAGAGATTCAGTATTAAATAAACGTGGGGTTATTTCTTCTGAAGAATTGGAATCAACCAAAAATAAGTATCTACAAGGTCATCTTTCACTGGAAAATATACATTCTACGATACAAAATACCGAAATACAAATCACAGAGATGCAAGAGAGCTTATTAGATACAGAGTATCAATATCTGGAGAAAAAGAATCAACTTGAAACGCAATTAAAAACATATATATCACAATTACTTGCAGAGATACAGTCATGGGAATTAAGCTATGCTCTGATTGCTCCAATTGATGGGCATGTTACATTTACCAACTATTGGGTAAAAAACCAAAACGTAACAACAGGAGAAACTGTATTTACAATTATACCAAAAGATAATATGGAAATCATCGGTAAAGCTCAGATGCCATTAACTCGCTCGGGTAAAGTAAAAATAGGACAAAAAGTAAATATACGTTTTTCTAACTTTCCCGATAATGAATATGGAATCATCAGGGGTAAGGTAAAAAATATATCTATGGTTCCGGTAAAAGACGCACAAGGGCTCGATTTCTATACAGTAGAAATTGAATTTCCGGAAGGAATGACCACCACTTATAAAAGAGTATTACCTTACCTTCCCGAAATGCAGGCTCAAGCCGATATCGTAACTGATGATATTTCACTATTGGAAAGGTTCTTTATGCCATTAAGAAAAATATGGACTGAGGGGATGAGTCTGTAAAGTAAATAATGTAAGATGCATACGAAAAGATGTATAAAATAGATTCTGTGGAGTGTTTTTCTTTAGGATGTTTCAAGCTATTAGTTTTCAAACCTATATAAAAAAGAAAAGGTTGTCGTCCCGACAACCAATCTTCATTGTTAACCTTAAATCTAATACTATGAAAAACACATTACAAAGGTAAATCCCCCTGAGGAATCTTCCAAATAATAGACTATGATTTTTCCCGTGTTTAATTTTGTTTAACTGTGAACTACAAATTGTTAATGAATTTGTTAAAGAATCTTGTGTATTATAAAGAAACGAAAAACGGCACAATATTGTGCCGTTTTTCACATATCTAAATATACTATAGAAGCTTATTTATTAACGATCTCCATTGTATCGGAGGCGATCATATATTCTTCATCGGTAGGAACAACCATAACGATTACTTTAGAGTCGGGAGCACTAACAACAGACTCTTCTCCTTGTATCTTGGCATTCTTCTCTACGTCAAGTTTTATTCCCATATATTCCATATCCTTACATACCTGCTCACGAACAGCAATAGCATTCTCGCCTATACCACCCGTAAACATAAGAATATCTACACCTCCCAGAACGGCTGCATAAGCACCCACATATTTCTTTATACGGTGTACAAACATATCGAAAGCCAATATAGCTCTTTCGTTACCCTCATCCATTGCGGCACGCAACTCACGCATGTCAGACGATACACCCGATACACCTAACAGTCCACTGTGCTTATTTACGAGAGTAGAAATAGCTTGTGTACCGATGTTCTCTTTCTCCATAATGAAAGATATAATACCGGCATCCACATCGCCCGAACGAGTACCCATCAACAGACCTTCAACAGGAGTCATACCCATTGATGTATCTACCGACTTTCCGCCATAGATAGCAGCCAAAGAGCCGCCATTACCTATATGAGCTGTGATAATGCGTTGTTTTTCGTACGGAACACCTAATAAATCACACCCTTTGCGCGAAACATATCTGTGACTTGTTCCGTGAAAACCGTAACGTCTGATACCATATTTTTCGTATAATGAATATGGGAGTCCATACATATATGATTTTGCCGGCATTGTCTGATGGTAAGCAGTATCGAAAACTCCCACCTGCGGGATATTTCCCATCAATTCTTTCACGGCATAAATACCTGCAAGATTAGGTGGATTGTGCAATGGAGCAAGCTCTATGCATTCTTCCATTTTCTTTATCACCTCATCGGTAATAAATACACTACTATTAAACTCCTCTCCACCGTGAACCACACGATGACCAACAGCATCTATTTCATCCAAAGAGCCTAACACGCCATACTTAGAGCTTGTTAAAACACCCAATATATATTCTATTCCGGCCTGATGCTCTAGAATTTCACCTTCAAGAACGACTTTATCTCCATTAGGTAGCGGAAACTTAAGGAAAGAACCTTTCAAACCGATTTTTTCGACTCCTCCCTGTGCAATCACAGCCTTGCTTTCCATATCGAAAAGCTTATATTTTATAGAAGAACTTCCACAGTTCAATACTAATATCTTCATGTCTTTAAATTAAATCGTTTGGTCCTATTATTTTCCCTGCATCGTCGTAAATATAAAAACCGCGTTTGGTAGATACCCCAAGTTGTTTTGATCTGAACAACTTCCACAATACCGGACTAGCCTTATATTTCTTATCGCCATACTCATCGAACATATCCTCCATAAGCATTACCAGCTTTTCGATACCTAGTATGTCTGCCAGTTGGAAAATACCAAACCGTTGTCCAAATATGATTGTAAACTCTTTATCTATATCTTCTATAGAAGCTACATTCTCCATCCATATCTGACATGCTTCATTCAGCATTGTTATCATCATACGAAAACTTACAAGCCCGCTACTTTCGTGCACCTGTATAGCCGTATGCTTGATCATGTGAGCAAAGTGATACACCTTGTGCACTGCTTCTTCGGATGTAAATGTTCCTCTTACGATCTCTAACAAACGAGCGTCTGTATGTGAGACAGGAAAATGCAGGCTGATACAACGAGCTTTGTATTTCAGATCAGCAGCCAGTTCACTGATGATAACTGTAGTTGCATTTGTAGCGATAATAGCATCCGGCGACAAGACTTGTTCCAGATTGCGGAAAACTTCTTTCCTCAGATCAGTGCTACGTCCTCCATCCACATCGTAACGGATACATTCGATCACAAAATCGCAATCTTGCAGATCCTGATAATCAAGGGTTCCTTTGATACGTCCCATGGTAGAACGCTTTTCGCCCTGAGTCAACCCCCAGTTTTCTATCTTTGTATCCAATCCGTGCTCTATATCTTTCAAGGCCAATTGTATCCTATCTTCCGACACTTCAACAAAAGTAACCTCGATACCAGATAGCGCTGTAAGGCTTACAATATGTCGTCCATCACGACCGCAGCCAACAACCCCGATCTTAGAGAAAAGAGACCTCTTCTTATTTTTTGAGCTTAACCCATACTCCTCAATAGGTTCTATGATTTCTGCCATAAATATTTTAATTATAAATTTAGAGTTATAAACTATGAGTAGGTCGGAAAAGCGAATCGAATGATTGTTCGTCCCAACCGTCTATTTCTCAAAGCTATCTATAACTATTTTAATTTTTCTTTGCGGCAATAGCCTGATTAGCGGCAATAGCCACCATATTATATATATCACTTACCGAGCAACCTCGCGACAAATCATTTACCGGTGCAGCCATTCCTTGCAGGATAGGACCTACAGCCTCGGCATTCCCCAAACGTTGCACAAGTTTGTAAGCAATATTTCCAACTTCTAATGAAGGGAACACTAACACATTTGCTTGTCCTGCAACTGCACTTTCGGGAGCTTTTTGCTTACCTACTGCAGACACAAGAGCCGCATCGGCTTGTAATTCGCCATCGATCTTCATTGTAGGATCAATCTTCTGTGCCAATTGAGTAGCTTCAATCACCTTATCTACTAACGGGCTTTTAGCACTTCCTTTTGTCGAAAAACTTAGAATTGCCACCTGTGGTTCTTCTCCAACCAAAGCACGTGCAGTTTGACCTGTAGCAACAGCTATTTCGGCCAACTGAGACGCTGTAGGATCGGGAGTAACGGCGCAATCTGCAAAAAGCAACAGTCCGTCTTTACCATATTGTTTCTGAGTAGTAAACATTAAAAAAGCACCTGATACCACACTGATTCCGGGTGCTGTTTTTATAATTTGCAATGCAGGGCGAAGCACATCTCCTGTTGTATTCTCGGCTCCGGCAATTTCGCCGTCGGCATCTCCGTTTTTGATCATAAGGCAACCAATATATAGCGGATTTTCAGCTAGTTTTGCTGCCTGTTCGATAGTCAAGCCTTTCGATTTTCTCAACTCAAAAAGAAGATTCGTATAAACCTCTTTCTTTTCATAATCCTTCGGATCAAGAATGGTTGCTTTATCTATATTTTTCAGATTAAGACCGGCTGCCAGTTCTTTTACTTCTTTTACATTCCCTATAAGGATAATGTCGGCAACACCATCACCAAGCAACTGATCTGCTGCTTTTATAGTCCTTTCTTCAGTTCCTTCCGGCAATACGATACGCTGTTTGTTCGCTTTTGCTCTTTCTACTATCTCTTTAATTAAATCCATAATATATAATGATTGTTTTTATCCAATACGAAGTCAGGACGAACCCTTTTTATAAAATCGAGCAAATATAATAAAATTTGCAATCTCTACTTTACATTTCAAGCAAGAAACATCTCGTCTAATGTGAAATAAGCTAAAAAATATTTACTTCCATTCCCACTCCAATTCGGCTATAAGTGGAATACCTTTAGTATTCCTATATCCTTCGAAAACTTCTGCCAGTTGTTCCTTGTTAACAATTTGATCTTTGGGAATAATGATATAAACATATTGATTCATCATCAGAAAAAAATATCGCTCTATTTCGATGATGGATTTTATATCATGCACATTAAAAAAATTATGACCTCGCTTACTGTCGACTTCTATAACATCATTCCCCAGCAAAAGTTTTATTTCGTAGAGAGATTCTCCTTTCATACTGTCTATTACCTTTCGCTTACTCATACGCTTATACATCCACGCCGACCAGCGTTGATAAAAGATAAAAAACAAAAGTGATGATGCGATAAAGACATAAGCCAAAATATCGTTCATCCCGTCAAACAACAGGATAGCACCAAACAAAAGAGATAACCCCGGCAATCGATAACGATCCCATTTCCGCTGCTTTTTATAACCGCTGTTGTGAGACAAATTATAAAGTTGCAACTCTAAATAGTCATTTGTAGACAATGTATAACTAAGCTCCATATTCGAGAGACAAAGTTAGTTAAAAACAAAGGCTCTCATAGCGTTAACCATGAGAGCTTTTATTTTATTTATCTTTTTTTTCTTTTTCTTCAGCTCTTTCTATAAAGTCTTTTAGTTTTTTCACCATATTCAAGCTTCCACAATAAAACGGCACTCGCTGGTGTAACTCCTGCGGCTGAATCTCCAATATCCGATTATGCCCATCTATAGCAGCTCCGCCGGCTTGTTCTGTAATAAATGCCATTGGATTACATTCGTACAACAACCGTAGCTTGCCCTTAGGCGCTTTGTGTGTAGACGGATAGAAATAGATACCGCCTGTAATCAGGTTGCGATGGCAATCCGAAACCAAGCTCCCTATATATCGGGCAGTATAAGGACGGTCTTCTTTTTCTTCCTGACAGTATTTTATATAATCTTTCACGCCTTGCGGAAAATGGACGTAGTTACCTTCGTTGACAGAATATATATTCGCGTTTTTAGGACATCTCATATTCGGATGCGACAGATAAAAACTTCCGATTGCAGGATTCAGCGTAAAACCATTCACTCCTCTACCTGTCGTATAAACGATCATAGTCGATGTACCATATATAATATATCCTGCTGCCACCTGATTAACTCCCGGTTGTAAGAAATCCTCCATCGTAACGGGTGAACCTATCGGAGAAATGCGACGGTATATAGAGAAAATAGTTCCTACCGATACATTTACTTCAATATTGGACGATCCGTCAAGCGGATCCATCAACACTACATATTTATTGTTATGCCCCTCGTCAAGCCCTTCAATTGTAATAAAGTTATCATTTTCTTCCGAAGCAATACCACATACAATTTCCCTGTTGATAAGTGTTTGTATAAAGACATCATTGGCATACACATCTAATTTTTTCTGATCCTCGCCTTGTACATTCGTAGTGCCTACTGCTCCCAAGATATCTACCAGACCGGCTTTGTTTACTTTGTAACTAACGACCCTGGCGGCGAGAAGGATTGAGTTTAAGAGGCGGGAAAGCTCTCCTCTCGAATATTTGAAATCTTCTTGTCTCTCGATGATGAATTCATCAAGTGTTTTTCTTGCAATATTTTTCATAGTGCTAATTATTATTGTGTTGTTTTTTATGGATATTTCAAAGGTAAGAATTAAATCAAAACAAAAGTTCCAAAAAATAATTACTTTTGCTGCGAAATTTTTAATCTACAGAGAATGAACTTATCTGGTGTATATACAATAATATTATTGGTCTTTTCTAATATATTCATGACTTTTGCTTGGTATGGGCATCTAAAAATGAAAGAATATTCGTGGTTCGAATCACTTCCATTATTTGGTGTTATACTTTTCAGCTGGGGTATTGCCTTTTTTGAATATTGTTTTCAAGTACCTGCAAACAGAATCGGATTTCAGGGTAATGGAGGACCTTTTACTCTGATGCAGCTAAAAATCATCCAAGAGGTTATCACCCTCACTGTCTTTGTATTGTTCAGCACACTAGCATTCAAGACCGAAACTTTCAAATGGAACCATTTATTGGCTTTTGTCTTTCTTATTGCTGCTGTATATCTGATATTTAAGAAATAGAGACAATACACCTCATTTGAGGAACACTTTACAAATTAGTTATATTTAGTTAAACGCACTACACCTCCCATAGGGCGTAACACCGCTTTTGTTTAGAGAGATTCCAAACAAAATATGTTCTTAAACATAGCGTAAATACTGTTAAAATCTACCTTTTCGCAGGTTACGGGGTTGTTACAAATTGAAATATGTTTTATATTTGGCCTCTATATCTTATAAATTCTATTTATTTTTAAGTACACACATGGAAAAAACCCTCGTTATTCTAAAGCCTTCTTGTGTTCAAAGAGCACTGATAGGAGAGGTTATCTCTCGTTTCGAAAAGAAGGGTTTACGTTTAGCAGGAATGAAAATGGTACAGCTGACTGATGCTATCCTCAGTGAGCATTATTCACACTTGAAAGACAGACCATTTTTCCAACGTGTAAAAGATTCCATGCAGGTATGTCCGGTTATACTTCAATGTTGGGAAGGGAAGAATGCAACTAAAGTTGTACGCTCCCTGATTGGAGTAACCAATGGCAGGGAAGCTACTCCAGGAACTATTAGAGGAGATTTTTCGGTTAGTTCTCAGGAGAATATTGTGCATGCATCAGATTCGTCCGAATCTGCAAAGATTGAACTAAAACGCTTTTTTAACGACAACGAGATTTTTGATTATAAACAATCCACGCTAGCTAATTTATATGCGGGTGACGAGATTTAATTTATATTTATGACAGGAATAAGCAGTAACATTTTAACAAAAGGCTTCAAGCGAATAAGATTATTGCCTCTAGTGGCAGTATTTTTCATCCCAATGACCGGTTTCGCCCAGAAGAAAATAACAGAAGAAGCCTCGCCCGACAGAGTAGAGCTAAAGTACAAGCAACGACACAGCAGACAGACCCCAAGTTCCAATCTATATGCAGATGGAATTAAAATAAAAAGAGACCTTTCTATACTTAAAGAAATTCAAGAAGAACGCATCCTTGGAGAGAATGAAATCCCAGCAGAAGATCTTTACGGAGGTATATGGAATAATCGTTATGTGAACGCATACCGTTCTATAGAGAATATTCCAGATACATTCAAAGTGAGCCTGGCCAATTTCACAATGCCGACCATGGGATATGTTACCTCTAATTTCGGACCTCGCCGTCGCCGTATGCATTACGGAATAGACCTTAAAGTACAGGTGGGTGATACGATTTACGCAGCTTTCGACGGAAAAGTACGTGTAAAACAATACGAAAGACGTGGATATGGTTACTACTTAGCCTTGCGCCATCCGAATGGATTGGAAACAGTTTACGGACACTTGTCCAGATTCTTAGTAGAAGAAGACCAAGTTGTAAAATCGGGAGACCCGATCGCTTTAGGAGGAAACACAGGACGTTCGACAGGTTCTCACTTGCATTTCGAAATCCGCTTTTTAGGCAATCCGATAAATCCTATATACATTGTTGATTTTGATAACAAGGTTTGTCACAAAGACACTTATACAGTAACACCAAACAGCTATAGAAAAAGCAGCAGAGGTGTAGATATAAGAAACCTTGCCTCATCATCTACTACAAGATCAAGCAACGATGTAAAAAATAAATATTCGACGGGTTCTGTGAAATATCACCGAATATCAAAAGGTGACACACTCGGCAAAATTGCAAGGATGCATGGTACAACAATCAGTAAACTTTGTAAGTTGAACAATATCACATCAAGGGCTACACTTAGAGCCGGAAAATCATTAAGAGTTTCATAAGCAAATAAATCAAACATATATAAAAAATGGCGGCAATGTAATTATTGTCGCCATTTTTATTTGATCTTTTTATATCAATATCTGTTATACTCTACCATTCGATTGGCGCAATACCTTTCGACTGCAAATATTTATTAGCCGTACTGAAATGACTATTACCAAAAAATCCATTATAAGCCGAAAGAGGTGAAGGATGTACAGACCTTAGCACCAAGTGCTTGTTAGGATCTATAAATGAAGCCTTCTTTTGAGCATATGCTCCCCAAAGGATAAAGACCAGATTCTCTCTTTTTTCGGCTAAGTGATGTATGGCTGCATCGGTAAATGCTTCCCATCCTTTTTTCTGATGCGAGCCTGCCATATGCGCCTGAACAGTCAGTGTAGCGTTGAGCAGCAATACACCCTGATTTGCCCAACGGGTCAAATTTCCCGATCGGGGTACAGGAATACCCAAGTCTCGGTTTATCTCCTTAAATATATTCACAAGCGAAGGCGGAGCAGGTATTCCATCGGGTACGGAAAAAGACAACCCATGAGCCTGACCATCGTTATGGTATGGATCTTGTCCCAAAATAACAACTTTTACTTTATCAAACGGAGTATGCTCAAAAGCATTAAAGATAAGCCTCGCCGGAGGAAAAATCTGTTTGGTTTTATATTCTACTCTTACAAAGTCGGTAAGCTTTACGAAATAATCTTTTTCAAACTCATCTTTCAACTGGTCTTTCCAACTTTGTTCTATTTTTACATCCATAGCTACTTAAAACGGTCTTTATAATTATAAATATTCAAGATTGGAGATGCATAAAGATACAACATTTTGAAGATACGAGATGTATTTATTTAACATTTGTACGTTCTTTATAAGAGCACTACCTTTGTACACCTTTAAAGTTCAATATGTTTTGCTCGCAGATTTATCTTATTATAGATGGTTTAGCAGGATTACGAGAACACCATTGAATGCTCAAAAGCTAGAAAAAGTGACATGATAAAAACAGATAAAAAAAGTGTCACTTTTGTCACCTTTTGCATTCTAAAAAAGGATACACAACACTGTACTACAGGCATATACATAGAAAATAATTAAATAAAAAAAAGTGACAAATATATCAGGAAAGTGACAATGAATAGAAGCATATTACAATTAGCGATACCCAACATTATTTCCAACATCACCGTTCCCTTGCTCGGATTGGTAGATATGTATATTGTGGGACATCTCGACTCGGAAGATTATATCGGAGCCATTGCTTTGGGTACAATGCTATTCAATTTTATTTATTGGAGCTTTTCATTTCTTCGCATGGGGACAAGCGGCTTCACAGCACAGGCCTATGGCGCAAAAGATTATAGAGAACAAGCCAATACTCTGCTGAGGTCTCTATCGGTTGCGATGAGTGCAGGTATTGTAATCGTTCTGCTGCAATACTTTATTGCTCTTGCCGGATTCTTTCTACTCAATGCTGACCCTACCGTTAAGGTTTTTGCTCACCAATATTTCTATATATACATCTGGGCCGCACCGGCTGTATTGGGTATGTACACATTCAACGGTTGGTTTATAGGTATGCAGGATGCCAAAACACCGATGTTTATAGCCATCACCGTAAACATTGTAAATATAGTTTTAAGCTTTGCCTTTGTATACGGATTGGGAATGAAGATAGAAGGCGTAGCCCTAGCCTCCGCATGTGCACAGTATACAGGATTCTTATCATTTATACTCGTCTGGAATATGAAATACGGTTGGTTGAAAAAACACATCGACTTTTCTGTTCTCAAAAACTTACACGCATACATTCCCTTCTTCAGAGTGAACAGTGATATCTTCATTCGCACAATGGCACTGATTGCAGTAACAACATTCTTTATGTCTGCTTCTTCCAAATCGGGAAAAGACATCCTTGCGGTTAATGCCTTGTTGATGCAAATGTTTATCCTCTTTTCGTATATGATGGATGGTTTTGCCTATGCAGCCGAGGCCTTAACGGGAAAGTATATCGGAGAAAACAATCGGTTTTTACTAAAACGGTTGGTGAAGCGTCTCTTCGTATGGGGTACTATTATAGCTTTACTGTTTACGCTCATTTATGCCACGGGCATGGATTATATACTGGCATTGATCACTGATAAAAAAAATATATTAGAGTTAAGTAAAAGCTATCAGTCTTGGGTTTTGCTGATCCCTATTGCAGGATTCTCTGCTTTTCTGTGGGATGGGGTCTTTGTTGGGGCTACAGCATCACACCAAATGAGGAATTCTATGCTGATAGCGGTAGGTGCTTTTTTCCTTATATATTTTATGTTTTCCGACGCTTCTGCGAACAATATCCTATGGCTGGCGTTTATAGTGTATCTGGGACTTAGGGGTATCATCCAAAGCTTTATGGCACCCTCTATTTTGAATGATTCCAGATAATTGATAATCAATTAATAAATATCTTAACTAGTTATGAGTAAAATTGCAATAGTTTATGGCTCGTCTACCGGAGCCACAGAAGCGGTAGCGGAAAAAATACAGGCAGCACTCGGCGATGCTACACTTTTTAACGCCGATGGTGTTAGTGTCGACGACTTGCAATCATATGATTTTTTTATTTTAGGTGCATCTACAACAGGTATTGGTGACTTACAGGATGACTGGGAAGCTTTTTTGCCGAAATTTGAGAAAATGGACTTTACAAATAAGAAAGTAGCCATCTTTGGATTAGGCGACAGCGCATCTTTCTCTACCAGCTTTGCCGGAGGTATGTATACGATGTACAAGGCTCTGAAAGGTAAAGTAGAAATCGTAGGCTTCGTTCCAACAGACGGATATACATTCGACGAGTCTGATGCTGTTGTAAACGGGCAATTCGTTGGTCTGGCTTTGGATGAAGATAATGAATACAATGAGACAGAGAAGCGTGTAGCAGACTGGCTAGAAGATTTAAAAAAGTATTTTTAATAAATATATCTTTATTTAGTGATGTATATAAAGAGCCGGTAAGTATCCCCAACCGGCTCTTTACTTTTCCTAAAGTATATTCTTTATTGCTGATAACTTATTGACAATATAAGTGGGCTGAAAATCTCCGACAGGCTTACCTCCTGGGTTATACCAAATCTGATCGATACCACTATTGTATGCGCCGCCTATATCTGTGAATAGATTATCCCCTATCATGATTGTAGTGTCTCTCTCCGCACCAGCTTCTTTCAGAGCATAATCGAACAAATGCGGATGAGGCTTATTCACCCCTACAGCATCGGAAAGTATCACCTTGTCGAAATAGCCTGTTAGTCCGGCATTATCCATTTTGATATATTGCATCTCGGTAAAGCCATTGGATAGGATATGTATCTTGTATTTCGATTTCAGATACTCGAGTAAATCGACAGCACCATCGATAAGGATCTTTTTTTGCATGATCCTTTCTATATAATCATCATTAATAGCAAGAGCCTTTTCTTCCGATATATCTTCTACCAAAGAAAGAGGGGCAATAAAACGTTCTCTTTGCAAAGTGGCTTTCGATATTTTACCTTGCCCATACATCTCCCAGAGCTGACTGACATTGGCATAATATATTGTATAAAAATCATCAAAAGATGGAAAGTAGTTTCCAAAGTTATAATCATCATATAGCTCTACTAAAGTCTGCTGGGTATTCTCTATAGTATCTATAAGCGTATCATCCAAGTCGAGAAGAATATCTGTATATTTTGATTTCATAATTATCTTATATTAGTAGATGGCAAAGATACAAAATATCAATAAGGACAAACTCTGTCTTTTTTATATTACTTTAGAGCCTTTATTAAATAACAACCGATGTATAGTAAACTGATCAGCCATATTCGCAATTATATTCATTTCGAGGAATCAGATATTGAAATATTATCTCAATATATAACCCTCCTTGATCTAAAAAGCAAACAATTTGTATTGGAAGAAGGACAAGTCTGCAAAGCCTACTACTTCATTGAAACTGGCTGTATGCGCATGTTCTTCCACAACGACAAGGGTACGGAGCAAACAATTCAATTTGCGTTGGAGGGTTGGTGGATGACGGATTTTATGAGCCTTTCTAACCAAAAAGCGTCCGACTATTATATACAAGCGATAGAAAATTCGAGTGTGCTGGCTATTGGTTTTCACGATTTTCAAAAAATGATTTTAGAGTTGCCCTCTTTAGAACGATATTTCAGGTTAGTCACCGAAAGAGCACTTGCTGCTTCGCAGTTTAGAATGAAGCTGCTCTATGAACTTTCGAAAGAAGAAATATATAAACACTTTAAGACATCTTTTCCCGAGTTTGTTCAACGTGTTCCTCAATATATGCTTGCTTCGTTCCTAGGACTTACGCCGGAATACCTGAGCGAGATTAGAAAAAAGAACCCTTAAGATATTTCTTAAACCAGCTTAAGATTTACCCATCCGATGAATTGTAATTTTATGCCTGAATAAAAAACAGAAAACAATGAATGAATCAAAGAAACTTACAGAGAAATTTCATAAAGTAATAGAAAATGAAGGCGTAGTATCAATCGTATCGTGGGGAAAGGAAGAACCTCATATAGCTAACACATGGAACTCATATTTGGAAGTTACAGAAGATGAACGCATTCTCATCCCTGCCTATGGCTTGCGTAAAACACAAAAAAATGTAGAAGTAAACAACAAAGTAAAACTTACATTGGGCAGTAGAAATGTTTTAGGCTATAAAGATTATCAGGGAACAGGCTTTTATATAGAAGGAACAGCGAAATATATTACTTCGGGAGAGGAATATGACTATATGAAAGCAAAATACTCATTTCTGAGCAGGGTATTGGAAGTTACAGTGACTTCTATAAAACAAACCCTGTAAGAAATACAAATCAAATATCATTTAATTAAGGGCTTTTACTAACTTTGTAGCAATTTTGGAAAAACAGAATTCAATAATATGGCAAAAGAACTTAAAGAACTGACACCTCGAAGTCAAGATTACAGTCAGTGGTATCTCGATTTGGTATTAAAAGCAGATTTAGCAGAAAATTCTGCTGTACGCGGATGTATGGTGATAAAGCCATACGGCTATGCGATTTGGGAAAAAATGCAACGTCAATTAGACGATATGTTCAAAGAAACAGGACACATGAATGCTTATTTCCCGCTTTTCATCCCCAAGTCATTTTTGAGTAAAGAGGCTGACCATGTTGAAGGTTTTGCTAAAGAATGTGCTGTTGTAACTCACTACCGTCTAAAAAATGATCCCGACGGAAAAGGAGTAATAGTTGACCCTGATGCAAAATTGGAAGAAGAACTTATTGTTCGCCCAACTTCCGAAACGATTATCTGGAACACGTACCGTAATTGGATACAATCATATAGAGATCTACCTATCTTGGTAAATCAATGGGCAAATGTCGTACGTTGGGAGATGCGTACCCGTTTATTCCTGCGTACCGCAGAATTCTTGTGGCAAGAAGGGCATACAGCTCATGCCACAAAAGAAGAAGCGGTAGAGGAAGCGGAAAAAATGTTGAACGTGTATGCTCAGTTTGCCGAGGAGTATATGGCTGTGCCTGTAATTAAAGGTGTGAAATCAGCATCTGAACGATTTGCCGGTGCTGTAGATACATATACAATCGAAGCCATGATGCAGGATGGAAAAGCCCTTCAATCGGGAACATCTCACTTCCTTGGACAGAATTTTGCAAAAGCATTCGATGTGAAATTTGCGGATAAAGAAGGCAAGATGGATTACGTATGGGCTACTTCATGGGGAGTATCTACCCGCCTTATCGGAGCTCTGATAATGGCACACTCGGATGATAACGGACTTGTGCTTCCTCCAAAACTAGCTCCATTCCAAGTTGTTATTGTTCCTATATATAAAGGTGAAGAACAATTAGCCTTAATCAACCAAAAGGTGGATGGCATTGTAAAATCATTGAAAGCTCTTGGCATCAGTGTTAAATATGACAATGCAGACAACAAAAAACCGGGATGGAAATTCTCGGAATATGAATTGAAAGGAGTTCCTGTACGTTTGGCTATGGGTGCTCGCGATATGGAAAATAACACAGTAGAAGTTGCTCGCCGCGACACGCTGACTAAAGAGACTGTATCATGTGACGGGCTGCATATGTATATCAAGAATCTATTGGATGATATTCAGGCCAACATCTACAAGAAGGCGTTCGATTTCAGAGCTAAGCAAACAATCACTGTAGAGACATACGAAGAGTTTAAAGAGAAGATAGAGGAAGGTGTATTTATTCTTGCTCACTGGGATGGCACGGCCGAAACTGAAGAAAAAGTGAAAGCTGAAACCAAAGCAACAATACGTTGTATCCCTCTTGAAGGAGATAAAACTCCCGGCAAATGTATGGTTACAGGAAAGCCATCTGCTCAACGAGTAATATTCGCCAGAGCTTATTAATTGAGGGAAATAATAACTTATAATAGAAGAGGATTTGGGGTTTCCAAATCCTCTCTTTATTTTGAAGAGTATGTCTTAAGCATTACTGGCATGCAGCTCATGAATCTCATTTATATGCAAGTGCAAATGAGGGAGATAATTTATAATCATCTCTTTTAGAGAGACTCTATCACCTAGCGCTGTAATCCATTCATTACCGAGCTTATCAGTGTCCACATGTTTGATAACATGCATTATGTGGAGGTTTGAATATTTCCACAATTGAACCAAGTCCTCCCAATTCTCTGTCTGATAATCCTGAATAGCGATCCATCTGTCATTATTTCCCAAGTTAGCATAATCAGGGAAAATCAATGGACTAGGCTGGTTTTGCAAATGAATAATACGATGTATATTATTAGATGCTGAATCTACTAAGTGTCCAAGTATCTGTTTTATATTTCTGTTCTGCTTATTTCCTTTCGTGGCTATCAGTTCTTCTGACAATGATAGTAGAAATTGCTCTTCGGTATTAATGACCTGCTTAACACCATCTATAACCTGATAAAAATCATTTTTTTCCATTTCTTTAATTCATTAAGGATAATAAATAATATTCTATATTATCTGTAAGCAGAAAACGATATAAAGATAAGTTCTTTCACCTTACTAAAAAGTATTTTATTAATTATATCATAAAAAATATGGCTAAAAAAGAACAGTCTTTCAATCATTAACCTTAATTAACACCAGTAATAAACGACTTATTTACAAATATATATACACAAAACATACTTCTATGCATAACATAGTACTAAAAATAGACTAACTTTTTTGTAACTATTCGATAGTTGACAACGTCATATATATAGAAAGCGCTTTTAAAAACAAAATTTCGATCTATTAACAAGGTAACAATTTAAAAGATACCGACATGAAAGCAATATTTTTAACAACAGTTTTGGCAACACTATTTTCATTCTCTAATATATATGCAGGAAATTCAAAAGACAAAGTATATAGCAATATTGAAACCACTAAATACGGTTGCACAAAAGAATATACAACAGTAGACGGAACTTCATTAGAAGCTTTGAAAAAAGCTGTGTTTGTCTACGATACAAAAAACAATCTGAAGGAAAAAACATATTACAAATGGAGTTCTCAAGGATGGGTTGGAACTTATAAATATGTATATGAATACAATTCGGATGGAGGCAAAGTGGCCAATCTTATCTTCACCAAGTGGGATAAAAATATGGCAACATGGTCTACTAAATCGCAGCATCTAATACATGTATATGATGATGCGAGCGGAAAACTATTAACAGTTAAGCAAGTTCAAGTAAACAATAATTCCAGTGGTCTTATTGCTAATAAATAAGCCACATACTTAGAATTACTACTTTTCGAGTTCTGTTCCTTGCGATAAAGAGCAGAACTTTTTTTATTGCAAAAATTGCTATCTTTAGCCCCCAATAAGTATAAAAAACGGAGATGATTAATACATCAGAGATAGGATTGGTACTTGAAGGAGGAGGCATGCGTGGAGTTTTCACCTGTGGAGTTTTGGATTATTTCATGAGTCGAAATATAGAATTCCCTTATGCAATTGGTGTATCTGCCGGAGCGTGTAATGGACTTTCTTTTATCTCTAAGCAACAAGGAAGAGCTAAATATAGCAATATAGACCTTCTGGCTAAGTATAAATATATAGGGCTTAAACATTATATAAAAAAACGAAATATCATGGACTTCGATTTACTGTTCCATGAATTTCCTGAAAATATTATACCCTACGATTATCAGACTTACTTTTCCTCCCCATCACGGTTCGAAATGGTAACGTCCAATTGCCTTACAGGGCAAGCAGAGTACTTAGAAGAGAAATCGAATAAGGAAAGGGTTATAGATATTGTAAAAGCATCCAGCAGTTTACCTATTATGTGCCCTATAGCGTATGTAGATGATATCCCGATGCTTGACGGAGGCATCTGTGACTCAATACCTGTAAACAGGGCAATAGATCAGGGTTATAAAAAAAACATAGTCATCCTTACACGCAACAAGCGATACAGAAAAGAAAGCAAGGATATAAAAATACCATCTTTCATTTACCGGAAATATCCGGCTATGCGTGAGGCTTTAAGTAACAGAAATAGTCTTTATAATTCTCAATTGGATTTGATAGAAAAGCTTGAGGAGGAAGGATCTGTATTTGTTATCAGACCCCAAAAACCGATCATTGTAGATCGTATAGAAAAAGATATAAACAAACTCACAGCACTCTACCAAGAGGGCTATGAGTGTGGTATGTCTATTGAGAAGATGAACCTTTAATCACTTCTTTAGTAGAAAACTGAAATCATCACCTGTTTTCAATTCTCTTGGTTCTTCGCCATATTTGAATATACGTGCTGTCTTTTTTCCGATAAGTTTCAAGTCATCGCCTTCAAGGTTCAGCATAGAGCCTTCTCGCAGTCCGACAACATATATGTCCTGGTTTTCTGTAATAAATTCCCTGATACGATCTTCACGAGTTTCACCCCCATGATTTTCGGGATGTGTATCCAGATAATGTGGGTTTATTTGAAAAGGAACAAGGTTCGCCACATCAAACCCTTTAGGATCGATAATTGGCATATCGTTTGTTGTTCGCAATGTAGGACAAGCCACATTTGAACCCGCACTCCATCCTATATATAAAACTCCTTGTTTTACTCTTTTACGAATAAGCTCTATAATCTTATTATCACGCAGCATGCGAACAAGCTTCCATGTATTACCACCTCCTACTACAATAGCCTCTGCTTCTTCAACTGCCTTTACAGGATCGTCGTAGTGATGAATGCTAACAACACTATGCCCTATTTCTTTGAAACGATCGTTAACTTTCTTCTCATATTCATCGTAGGAAAAAGTAACCGCAGCATAAGGAATAAATAATGCTTTTACAGGTTTTTCTCCTAAAAACTCTTTAATGTTATACTTCGGATAGTCTAAATACGCCTCTCCCGGATTTGTTGAATTGCTGATAAGTAATAATCTCATAATGCACTTTTTTGTATTTATACAAATATATTAGTTTTTATGATAACTGACAATGGAGATTTTCTTCATCTGTTGTATCGTAGAGCTATCAATATTCAAAAGGATAAGAGCTAAAAAATATTAGAATATCTATTCTTTACTTTCCCTTCTTCCAGTTTTCATAGTCTTTGATGAAACCCCTACACATCCAATTAGCCAAAGCCTGCCTGTTATCTGATTGTAAAAAGCGACGCTGGTCGAAACTATTCTGAATATTGCCAAGCTCTGCATAAATACCCACAGGCTGAGTTTTATCAAGAACGTATAAGGTTCGTGTACTTACTGTTCCGGTAAAGCCTCTATCCGGCTGATGTTTGTCATAATGATCACTGAAAGTCTCACGCATTGTATTCGCTAGTTTTTTACCCGCAGTACTATTCTTTGAGTAATAGAAAAATACATCTAGTTGTTGCTTCTGACTTCTGCTATCCAAATGAATAAAAACAGATCTTTTATATTTTGCTTTCGAACGCTTACTCAAGCTGTTTATTTTATCTGTCCGCTGTTTCAACCGGGCAATCTGGTTCAAAGGGATAGTAGCCCCCATACATGTTTCACGCTTACTATTCAACAAATAACGGTCATCCCTTATACCATCCTCTGCATCTTGAATAATCATATATACTGTAGCTCCTTCTTCCATCAAGTTGCGTGCAAGTCTAAGCGTTATATCATAAGCGTACTCATCTTCGCAAAGCTCATAACCGTCTACCTCTGCCATTGCTCCGGGGTCGGGTCCTCCGTGCCCACTGGATAAGAAGAAACAAGCACCTTTTAGCTTATCTGATTTAATCGTATATTCCGCATATTTTTCTCCAAAAAGCTTATTCTCCGTTTTTTTACCCGTTTGACCAGAATCCAAAACTTCGTTCTCTGTTTTTTTCGTATTATCCTTATCCGTGTCAGGTAATAGATACGAAACATCCTTCAATAGAGAATTTTCTTTACCGAACTTTCCTTTATTCAACTCCAGAAACTTATTAAGATTATCTGTCCCTGTGCGTTTGTTTCTTCTCAGAAAAGCGTGTATGCCTTCACCATTACGAGGTGTATCTTTTTCACTTTGAGAATAAACGGAGACACTTGATATTATAAGTATTGAAAAGATTATAAGTCGAATATATTTCATATGTCACTAAACTTAGCCGGAACGGCAGTAAGAAATTTTGGAGTTGGTAAAGATACTAAGATTTCGCCAAAGATTGGGTCGAATGAGGATTTTGTTGTAGACGATAGTCTCTATCAAGAAGAGAAAACTAAAATATATTGATCCAAAAGAAACAAAGGCTGTCCCTATTGGAACAGCCTTTATAATATCAAGAAGTTTTCTTCTTATTTTTTACGTTGTACACGTTGCCATCCGTAAACAGCTTTGTCTCCAAGTTCTTCTTCGATACGAAGTAATTGGTTGTATTTAGCCATACGGTCTGAACGGCTCAATGAACCTGTTTTGATTTGTCCTGAGTTAGTTGCAACTGCGATATCAGCAATTGTAGCATCTTCAGTTTCTCCCGAACGGTGAGAAGTTACGCTAGTGTAACCTGCACGGTGAGCCATTTCGATAGCATCCAAAGTTTCAGTAAGTGAACCAATTTGGTTTACTTTGATAAGGATTGAGTTAGCACAACCTGTTTCTATACCTTTTTTCAAGAACTCAACGTTAGTTACAAACAAGTCATCACCTACCAACTGAACTTTATCTCCAAGTTTGTCTGTAAGCAATTTCCATCCGTCCCAGTCATTTTCGCCCATACCATCTTCGATAGAATCGATAGGGTATTTAGCTACTAGGCTTGCAAGGAATTCAACTTGTTCTGCTGATGTACGTTTAGCTCCGTTAGGACCTTCAAATTTAGAATAGTCATAAACACCACCTTTGAAGAATTCAGAAGCAGCACAGTCTAAAGCGATTGTAACATCTTTTCCCGGCTCATATCCTGCAGCTTTAATAGCTTTAAGGATTGATTCAAGAGCATCTTCTGTACCATTCAATGTTGGAGCAAAACCACCTTCGTCACCTACAGCTGTACTAAGACCTCTGTCGTGGAATTCTTTCTTCAAAGCGTGGAATACTTCAGCACCACAGCGCAAACCTTCTTTGAAAGAAGGAGCACCTACCGGACGGATCATAAACTCTTGGAATGCGATAGGAGCATCAGAGTGAGATCCACCGTTGATGATATTCATCATCGGTACAGGAAGAGTATAAGTGTTAGTACCACCAATATAGCGATACAATGGAAGTTCAAGGTAGTTAGCAGCAGCTTTAGCTACAGCAAGCGAAACACCAAGAATAGCATTAGCTCCTAAATTAGACTTAGTCTTTGTTCCGTCAAGGGCAATCATTTTCAAATCGATACCTCTTTGATCAAGAGCAGATTCACCTAAAAGAGCCGGAGCGATAACTTTGTTTACGTTGTCAACAGCTTTAACCACTCCTTTACCAAGGTAGCGTTTTTTGTCACCGTCGCGAAGTTCCAAAGCTTCGTTTTCACCAGTTGAAGCACCAGATGGTACTGCAGCACGACCAACCACGCCACATTCCAAAGTTACATCAACTTCAATTGTAGGATTACCTCTTGAATCCAAGATTTCACGTGCGAAAATTTTCTCGATTCTCATTGTTTTTATTTGTTTAAAAATGAATAATGTATTTCGTTTTTTGTTTGTTAAAATTTGAGTAGCAAAATTAGTCTTTTTTCTTGTATTTAATAAATTATAGCAGAGGAAAAATACATCAATTTATGCTTTTTAGCAACTCATATCTCCAAAACTAAAAAGAATAATAAATATACAAAATAAACCTCAGACCTCTAAATAATTCGTTGACCTTTTAGGTTTTTATCACATCTACTCACCATTGAAATAAGTCTAAAACGTACTCCTATTTCAAATATGTTTTATAAATTGCATTGGTTTTCCGAAACCGTTTACCTATACTGATCACTAAAAAGCTAAATACTATGTTACCTGATAATTATCAGCAACTGAAAAAAGAATTATCTAAAACAATTCCGTCGAAACGAATTATTACCAATCCTCTACAACTATTAGCATACGGTACTGATGCAAGTTTTTATCGTCTGATTCCTAAAATAGTAGTACAGGTACATACAGAAGAAGAGGCTGTAGAAGTAATACGTCAGACAGGAAAACTCAATATTCCGGTTACATATCGGGCAGCAGGCACAAGCCTTTCGGGGCAAGCGATAACCGACTCGGTGCTGATGGTAGCAACACACGAATGGCGGAAATATACGATTCTTGATGATGAGGCTTTAAAGATAAAACTACAGCCCGGAATAACAGGAGCCAGAGCAAATATTCACCTACAACCTTTTGGGCGTAAGATAGGTCCCGATCCGGCATCTATCAATGCCGCAATGATCGGGGGGATAGCCGCGAACAATGCGAGCGGAATGTGCTGTGGTACAGATCAGAACTCATATAAAACAATTGCAGATATCCGCATCGTCCTCTATGACGGTACTATTCTTGACACTTCGGATGAAAAAAGTAAATTGGATTTCACAGAAAAACATCCTGAGATTATTCGTGAAATAGAAAAACTTAGAGATAAAATAAAAGCAGACAATACGCTTACAGAGCGTATTAAACAAAAGTATAAAATAAAGAACACGACAGGATATAGCATAAATGCATTAGTAGATTATGAAGACCCTTTCGATATCATTAAGCACCTGATGATTGGTTCGGAGGGGACACTGGCTTTCACCTCCGACATAACCTACCATACGGTTGTGGACGAGAAATATAAAGCTTGTACTCTAATGATCTTCGAAACCATAGAGAAAGCCTGTGAAGTAGTTCCTATGCTCAAAAAGACACCTGTGTCTGCAGTAGAATTACTCGATAGAGATTCTATACGATCTATCGAAGACGATCCGGAAGCTCCTTCATATTTTCGGGCATTACCCGAAACAGCCTGTTTGCTGCTGGTAGAAATACAAGCCAACGAACAACTCGAAATGAATGAAAAAGAGGCTATCATCCGCAAGGCAATTGAAACATATCCCACAATTCAACCATATAAATTTACTTCCGATCCTAAAGAGTATAATTTTAACTGGAAAGCTCGTAAAGGACTTCTGTCCTCCATTGGAGGCCTGCGAAAAACAGGAACAACATGTCTTATAGAAGACGTTGCGTTTCCAATAGATAGACTGGGAGATGCATGTGTGGCTTTAAAAGATTTATTCAAGCGTTTAGGATATGCTGATGCCGTGCTATACGGACATGCCCTCGACGGAAACTTCCATATTGTATTCTCTCAGGACTTCAACAGTACAAGCGAGGTACAGAAGTATGCTGATATGATGGACGAACTGGCCGACATTGTTGTCAATAAGTTTGATGGTTCGTTAAAAGCTGAGCATGGAACAGGGCGCAACATGGCTCCTTTTGTAGAAAAAGAATGGGGAGAAGCGGCTTATAAAATCATGCTCAAGATTAAAGATATTTTTGATCCTCATAAACTTATAAATCCGGGTGTAATCATCAACGAGAATCCCAAGATACATCTTGAGAATTTGAAACCTCTTCCTGCAGCAAATGAGATAATAGATAAATGTATGGAATGTGGCTTTTGCGAACCAAACTGTGTTGCAGAGGGGCTAACCTTATCGCCACGCCAACGGATCGTGATTGCTCGAGAGATATCAAGACTAAAAGCATTAGGTGAAGATCCTTCACGGTTGAAACAAATGCTGAATGACGCGAAGTATTATTCAGACGAGACGTGTGCTACAGATGGACTGTGTGGCTTGGTTTGTCCTGTAAAAATAGATACAGGAAAATTTATCAAGCATGTCCGACACGAAGAAGCATCGGACACAGCAAAAAAAGTAGCGTCTTATATTGGCAACCGTATGGCCGGGACTACCTCGGCAGCAAGAGGGGGACTTAATTTTGTTCACTTCGTCCATTCTATATTAGGCGATACACTGATGGGTGGAATTGCTTCTACAATGCGAACCCTATCTCTAAAAACGATTCCAAAATGGAATAAGGATATGCCTAAGGGAGCGAGCAAGATAAAGGATATGGTAATAAATGAAGGACAGGTGGATAAAGTTGTTTATTTTCCTTCGTGTATAAACCGTTCGATGGGCAAATCAAACGGCTATGAAAAGGGTGACGTAGAATTGACAAAAAAGACACAGGAACTTCTACAACGTGCAGGATTTACCATTATTTACCCCGAGGGTATCAATAGCCTTTGTTGTGGAATGGCGTTTAGCAGTAAAGGTCTGAAAGAAGAAGGTGCCCGCAAATCAAAAGAGCTGGAAAATGCATTATTGAAAGCTTCTGAAAATGGGAAGTATCCTATTCTATTTGATATGAGCCCATGCTTCTATACTTTCCATGAGGCATACGAGAATAAAAATTTAAAGATATATGACCCAATAGAGTTTATGCTCGACTTTGTGATGCCTAAGCTCGAAATCAAACACCCTCGTAATATAGTGACTGTTTTTCCTGTATGCTCAGTGAAAAAGATTGGCATGGAACAAAAGCTATTGCAATTGGCCAAGTTATGCTCCAAAGAGGTTGCCTTTGTGGATACGAATTGTTGCGGTTTTGCCGGCGACAGAGGATTCACATATCCAGAGTTGAATGCTCACGGGCAAAGACACCTCAACGAACAGATTCCTGCCGGATGTAAAGACGGCTACTCTACGAGCCGTACTTGCGAAATCGGGATGAGCGAATACAGCGATATAAACTTCAAGTCTATATTTTATCTGATTGATGAAGTAACCAAATAGAGAGAATAGAGAAAAGACTAAATAGAATCACTCTAAATTAAAAAAAACTTAAAACCTATATGTGTCTATAATTTTCTCATATCTTTGCATTTGATATGAAAAGATTTGCACAAAATTTCATTCTTATAATTGCTGCCGCAACGGTGTTTCTTACCGGTGCGGGGGTTACAATTATAAACTACTGCTGCAATTCATGTAGCGAGCAAACTCTTTTCATGACCGAGCAACATACATGTTGTTCTCTAGAACATCAGAAAGCAGAGCAAAAAGGTGATTGCTGTTCGATGCACAAAGATGTATCACACGATGAATCGTGCGGAGACACTTCTTTCACTCAAGATATATCTTGCACCACCTCTCGTTTATCTATAGATATTGATGCCTCTTCATTCAGGCCGATAGTATCTGTGCCATTCGTTTGGATATCGGATGCTTCACCAACTATTCCTTTGAGTATCCTTACAGATAATTCTTTATATACTCAGGATAATTCTATATTCGAATCTCCACCGGATATTCCACCTCGTGAATACCTGTCACTCATTCGCGTACTTATTATTTGATTTTTGTAATACACATCAGCTTATTGTGTACCGATCTGGTATGCAACAAAGTTTCTATTGTATTTTACAAAAATCAAATAATAAGAATTCAAATGAAAACATTTAAAATATTTATTCTACTTCTCCTCATCCCTATTTTCGCCTTTAGCAAAGACATCTTGAAAGGGTATGTATTCGACAACCAGAAACAGCCCTTAATAGGTGCATCTGTACGATGGGAGAATGCAAAGGCAGGAGTAATGACTGACGAACGCGGTTACTTTGAAATATCGGGTACGCCACACAAAGATCACATGCTCGCCATATCGTATGTCGGATTTGAAGATAAAGTTATCCACATACATGATTTTGCAGACACACAAAACGTTGTATTGGAAGAAAATGCCGAATTAGGCGAAGTCGTTGTAGAAAGAACAGTACCGGGAACAATCAAATCTCGGACAAGCCTTTTGAATACCGAAAAAATAACAACCAAAGAATTGCACCGTGCGGCATGTTGCAATCTTTCCGAAAGCTTCGAAACAAATCCTTCGGTAGATGTATCATTTAGCGATGCGGTAACAGGAGCTAAACAAATACAACTGCTCGGGCTAGCCGGAACTTATGTGCAAACATTAACAGAAAACTATCCTAACTTTAGAGGGGCAGCCTCAGTATACGGACTGGATTACATACCCGGCCCATGGATGGAAAGCATACAGATATCTAAAGGCGCAGCTTCTGTAAAGAACGGCTATGAGTCGATTACCGGACAAATGAATGTGGAATACAAAAAGCCAAATAGCGCAGATCCTCTCAGCTTGAATTTATTTTCGAGCGATGCCGGAAGATACGAAGGCAATGCCGATGCAGCATTTATCTTGAATGATAAATTAAGTACGGGAGTATTCTTACACTATTCGAATGAATCTGCATCACATGACGACAACGATGACAGTTTCTTAGACATGCCGAAGAAACATCAGTTTAATATGATGAACAGGTGGAATTATATGTCGGGCAGATATGCTTCACAATTCGGCGTTCGTTTCTTACAGGATTACCGTACCAGTGGGCAAACAATGCATACCTTAAATTCTGCCTCGATCAATACTGATCCGTACGAAATATCCGTAAAGACAAACAGAGGAGAATTTTATACAAAGAACTCATACATTGTAGACGAAGAACGTAATGGAAATATTGCTCTGATATTCACAGGCTCATATCACGATCAGAAATCAAAGTATGCAGCAGATAAATACAATGTATATGAAAACAACCTGTATGCATCGCTGATGTATGAAACAGGGTTTGGCAAGATGCATCAACTAAGTGCAGGTTTAAGCATGAACTGGGACAAATACAATCAATCCATTTATCTGACTCAGCCAATCACAAATCAGCCCGATGAAGAAACTGTAACAGGAGGATATCTGCAATATACCTTTAACAAGGATGACAAGTTCATTGCCCTAGCCGGATTACGGACAGACTACAGCACCCTTCACAAAAAAGCATTCGTTACGCCACGCCTGCACTTAAAGTATATGCCTGTAGAATGGCTAAACCTTAGAGCATCTGCAGGGAAAGGCTATCGTACAGTATTTGTTATGCCTGAATACAGTTACTTCTTGGCAAGTAGCCGAAAGATAGAGATAGCAGACAATCTGCAACAAGAATCAGCATGGAACTATGGCACAAGCATCTCTTTTCATATACCAATCAGAGGTGAAGAACTTACCATATCGGGAGAGTGGTACAGAACCGACTTTGACAATCAGGTGGTAACCGATGTAGATAGCGACCCTCATGCTGTAAAGTTCTATAACCTGTCGGGCAAATCGTATGCCGATAGTTATCAGATAGAAGCGTCATACCCCTTATTCAAAGGGTTTAATATATTGGGAGCATATCGTTGGACAAATGCAAAAACAACTTACGGAGATAAACTAATGAAGAAACCTCTGATAAGTGATTACAAAGCACTTCTAACAGGCTCTTACGAAACCCGCCTAAAGAAATGGGTATTCGACCTTACCGCCCAATTTAACGGAGGCGGACGTATGCCAACCCCTGATGTGGTGAATCCTTTGTGGAAAACTACATTCGATTCGTTTACAATACTGAATGCACAGATCACTAAGAACTTCCGTAATTGGAGTATCTATGTAGGTGCAGAAAATATTACGGATTTCAAACAAAAGAATCCGATCGTCTCGGCAGAAAATCCATTTGGTGATGACTTTGATGCCACAATGGTGTGGGGACCAACTCAGGGTCGTAAATTCTACGTGGGATTACGATATGCTATTGGAAAATAGTTAAATCATTTATAATCTAAAATATTAAGCGGGGTGAAGTATCTTAATTAATGAGATATTTCACCTCGCTTTTTATATTTATGTCTTACAAAAAGAATTAGCTTTATCAATAAGATGAGAGAGGAAAGGAAAATAGGTAAAAAGATCAAGGCATTGACTAACAATGCAGTTGCTTGCATATCTATATCCAGAAAGTAAAGTACAACTCCTATCAGCAGCCAACAAAGAATAGAAAGGACAGACATTATCAATAATGCCAAAGGCTCTCTTCTACCCTTAAAGTGCTTTATCAATACATAAGCCGGTACAAGAATAACGAAGAATAATATGAGGGAGAAGTCTAATCCAAACATTACTCTTACCCCTCAAAGAAATAATCAAACTCGAAAGCCATACTATTAAACGCCTCTTGCTTTATCAGATCTTTATCTTCCTTATATACAGATAATTTTTGAAGAATGCGATCTGCAATATCTTTAGATTGGCGACCAATATGTTTTAGAGTTAACAATGCAGCATTTCGCAGAAAAATATTCTCGGATATCACATCATCCCAAATAGTTGACACTAATTCTACAGCTACCGATTCAGTCTTCTTTGCAATGAACAGACGCGCCAACAACCAGTACCCTGTAGTTCTGATATCTGTAACAGTTGAATTTGCCCATTCCAATGCTATCTCTCTGGCAAATGCCACATTTTGAAGCAAGTTTGCACAAACTTGTTCTCTTATCTCCTGATTGGGGATAGATACGCCCCACTCGTATACCTTTTCTTTTGTAAAAGAATCGGTTGGGTAAAGTAGGGTTGCCAATATTTTCAGCTCGCGGGTATTGTCTGCCCAAAGCGTTTCCGCGAGCTCAGAATCAGGTTGATAACGCTTTGCTAAATCTTTTATCTGCTGAACAGACAAGCCAAAGTTTAGCTTGTAATCCAAACCACGCTGACGCATGTTTGTTGAAACGATGCCGTTCATAGCCATACGGCATCTCTTACGAATGTCTTTTATTATATCTTCTTGCATTTATACCTCAAAGTCTACGGCTTTTCTATCTATTACAGCCTCTCTGATAAAAGGAAGAACAGCCTGATGTAAAGGATGATTCTGATATATTTCTAAATCTTCTTTCTTACTCAATTCTGAATAAAGAGCAACATCAAAGTTGCCACCTCCCAAGAAGTCGATCCCTACTTCTATCTTAAGTAATCCATCAATTTTGCCCGACAAAGCTTCCAGTTTTTCTTTTATCAGCTTTGCATTTGTAGCTTTATCATTTCCGTGAGCTTCATCCTTCAGCTTCCACATTACAATGTGTTTAATCATATTCAGTTATATTTTGGGTTTATTAAAAGGTGACAAAAGTGACACTTTTTATTCTTATTTATATCGTCACCTTTTTCCTTTAAATCATTCTATTAATAGATAAAAACAAATAGAAATTATTCTGCATACTCATTTGGTGACACTTTTATCTCTGCAAAAAGCGTACCATCCAATTTATAGTAAGCGAATATTACCGTCATTTTATCTTTACGAAACATATCGAGATCTTCGCCTTTATTCTCACGCATTCCCATAGTGATAGCAGGCTTTGCACTCCGAACAAATTCGTCAACAGATACGGTAGGCTCTTGAGTAAAAGTGTAGTAATACTTATATTCTGTAGCAGAAACGGCCTCGGCTCGATCCATGCGTATATTGCCGGGTAATACCATTGGCATCGAAGCATTCGCTTTTTCGGCCAGCTTAATATATTTCTTCTTCGGTGCTTCTCCTTTTACTTCTGTTTTTACAGTTTTTTCATCTGTTGTATTATCCGTTTTTGATTTTGAGTTACACCCAGTAAACGCAGCGAATGCAATCGAACAGATAAGAGCAAAAACAATATACTTTTTCATAACTATCCGGTTTTTATTAATAATCAAGTGATAAAGATACGTATTCAAAAAAGAATCTGATCTCTCTTATGTTATATTTTAGCTCGCAACGTGTTTATAACAGAGAAAAACAGACCTAAAAACGGTTCTTTATTGGAGCAATATCGTTTATATCTTAACATCTACAAAGAAACTAACCAACAACAATATATTAAGAAGTGTAACAACTATGGCTATGCCATACAAAAGTATTTTCGTAAAAAGAGTATTAGCATACTTGCCCATTACCTCTTTAGATGATGTAAGCCTTACCTGCAAAAACACAGTTATTGGAAGTTGTACACTTAAAATAGCTTGAGAGATAATAAGCCCCTTAAAAGGGTCGCCTATCATAAATATGATTAGCAATGCTATCCCGAGTGAGATAATCACACCTGTACGCGAATGTATGTCTTTTATATTATAAGGCTCATCGTACATACCCGCAAATATAGAGCCTGCCGCAATACCCGAAGTCATAGAAGACGAAACTCCCGCCAACAGCAACGCCAATGCAAATATCACAACCGCATTACTCCCCAGTAATGGTTCGAGCAGGGAATGGGCTTGTTGAAGATCATTTACGACGATATTTTCTTTAAAGAAAGTTGAAGCAGCCAATAAGATCATCGCACTATTTATTGCCCACCCGATAAACATAGAGAAAAATGTATCGAAAAACTCGTATTTCAATTGCTTTTCAATCACAGCCTCATCTTGCAAATTCCATTGACGGCTTTGTATCACTTCCGAATGCAGAAAAAGATTGTGCGGCATCACCACTGCACCCAGCACACTCATTATAATCAGCATACTCCCTTCAGGAATAGAAGGTACTACCCATGCTTGTGCAGCCTCTCCCCACTCTATATCAACAAGAAAAAGCTCGTAGATAAAAGATAGTCCTATAAGAGAGACAAAGGCAATAATATAGCGCTCTATCTTTTTATACGAATTGGAAAACATCATCGCGAAAACAAAGACTGCAACCAATACGGCACCCACTTTGATAGGAATATCAAAAAGCATATTCAATGCAATAGCTCCTCCCAATATTTCGGCCAAAGAGGTGGATACAGAAGCTCCCATTGCCGACCATAATATAGTTCGCGAACCCATTCGTGGTAAATATTTATTAGCGGCTTCGGAAAGACAGAGCCCTGTCACAATACCCAAGTGAGCTACATTGTGTTGAAGGATAATCAACATAACGGTAGACAGCGTTACCACCCATAACAGAGCATATCCAAACTCCGATCCGGCTGCAAAATTCGAAGCCCAGTTGCCAGGATCGATAAAGCCTACAGTTACCAACAGTCCGGGACCTATATATTTTAATAGCTCCAAAGCACCATACTTTGGTTTGGGGTGAATGCGTGTATATGCTTTCTTTAAATTTTCAAAAAGATTCATTCCGTTGTATATTTGGATACAAAATTATCTTTTTCGCAAAACAATCTTCATAAAATGTGAAAAGAATTAATCATTCCAAAGCTCAACACCTTTCTTTTTCTTATATTCGCAGAATTAATATTTTTAAACACGAAATTATGAAACAAACGGGTATTACTCTCATAGTTGCATTATTTGTAGCTTTTTTTTACTCATGTAAAGATTCGGCAGACTTGACCAACTCGATACCGGCGAGTGCCGCTACTGTTATACATATCGATACAAAATCTCTATTGACAAAAGCCGACTATAAGCCACTGGAGAATAAAGTTATAAAAGAAGCCCTTGACAAGGCTAAATCCGGCGGCAATGCTACAAAAGCTATTGAACAGCTTGAGAGTTTCCTTAAAAACCCAAATTCGACAGGCATCGACTTTCTTAGCGATTGTTACATGTATATGGACAGTACGACAATGGGTATTGTTCTGAAAATGGACGATCAGAAGAAATTGAAGGAATTACTTATCAAGACCTTCGAACTACCGGAACAAATGTTGGAAGAAAAAGATGGGGTGTCTACAGTAAGTGTACAACAAAACTTTGTTATAGGCTGGACTAAGGACAAGCTTTTATTGCTTACATATATGGGAACTGTATATTATCGCGACCATAGTGCCTTGCCTGATCTGAAAACATTGGTTACAAAACAACTAACGCAAACAGCTAAAGAGAGCATCAACTCTAAAAAATCATTCGCAGAATTTATTTCGAACAAAAAGGATATTTCGATCTTCTCTTCATACAGTAATATAAAAGGAATGTGGTCTTCTTTGTTACCTCCGGCATTGGCAATGCAAGGACATGACGGGAATGCTGTAAATAAAATGCTAACAGGATTATATGACCAATTAAAAGATATAAATACAGCTGCTTTTATCTCGTTCGAAAAAGGGGAAATAGCATTTAGCAATAAAATGTACTATGATACCCCGGAAGCAGAGAAGAAATTTAACGAACTGGCATCGCAGATGACAGGTAAACTAAAAGGTGATCAGCTTAAATACTTTACAGATAAACCGATCTTTTCCATCTCGGCTAACATGAAAGGAGAAGGAATATATAATTATCTGAACGAATTAGGCTTCATTTCTCTGATAGAAGAAAATGCAGGTTCTAACTTATCGGAGTTAGGCATCGACCTGAAATCTTTTATCTCCAACATGAATGGAGACATTACTTTTGCCGTAAATAATGTAAAAATTGTAACAAAGAAATCTGATTACTACGATTTTGAATATACAGACTCATCTCCAGAGCTTTCATTTTTTGCAGACCTCAAAGACGCAAACTCTATATGGAATATTGCAAAAGGGAAGATAAAAGAACTTAATGGCGAAGCTGCCGTTTTCACTGAACTGAATCCAAATACATATTCGCTAAAAGTGGATGAGAATACGAATGCTTACTTTGGAATCAACAACAATATGTTCTTCTTTACAAATAGCGAAAGTGTATTCAAAAACATATCAGCAACAGGACTAAAGAGTGACCTGTCGGATCAGGCTAAAGATAAGACTACATTTATATGTGGAACTTTCAGCCCTCTAAAACCATTATTATTGTCAGAAATAGGAGGTAATGATAAAGCTAAGGAGCTTGCCACAAAAGGCTTTGACTTGCTTGGTGATTATAATTATATAACAACTCAGGACATGAGTGGTAATGGTAAAATCGTTATTACAGATACAAGTGGCAATAGCCTTGCTGTAATTTGTAAATTTGT
Organism: Dysgonomonas sp.; assembly: GCF_035323175.1. Lineage (NCBI taxonomy): Bacteria > Pseudomonadati > Bacteroidota > Bacteroidia > Bacteroidales > Dysgonomonadaceae > Dysgonomonas > Dysgonomonas sp. The sequence goes on from NZ_DAOKYH010000019.1 coordinate 39,376, forward strand.
AGACAGTGTAGTTACACATATCGCTCAGGAATATTAAATAAAAAGCTGATAGCTAGAAGCTAACAGCTAAGCATGGATGAATACGATACAATTAAAAAACGCCCTTCCTGATGTCTTTTCGGAGATAAAAGATATAAAATCAGATATCTGGAGAAAAGACGTCACTTTTGAGAAGGGAAAAACATACCTGATAAAAGCAGAATCAGGCCTAGGAAAAAGTTCGCTCTGTAGCTATATCTATGGCTACAGAGCCGATTTTTCGGGAAATATCCTTTTTGACGAAGCAGAAGTCAAAAATATAAAGAGAAAAAAATGGGATAACATCAGATCAAAACATTTGAGTCTCCTGTTTCAAGAACTGCGTCTCTTTCCCGAATTGACAGCTCTGGAAAACATCCGACTAAAAAACAATCTCACTCACCACAAAACAGAATCGGAAATCAATTCGATGTTCGACAGGTTGGGCATCAGTGACAAGAAAAACCAACCAATAGGAAAAATGTCTTGGGGACAGCAGCAACGTGTCGCAATTATCCGCTCACTTTGCCAGCCTTTCGACTTTCTTATCCTCGACGAACCCATCAGCCATCTTGATGACAACAATGCCAAAATCATTACTGAGCTTATCCTCAAAGAGGTAACAGCGCAGCATGCAGGGTTGATAGTCACATCGATAGGCAAAGATTTACCAATGGATTACTCTCAAATATTATCGCTATGAATCTGGTTTGGAAGCTCTTGAAACAAAATATAAGCAAAGGACAGTTTGCCGGATTCTTCATAGCCAACCTTATCGGATTAACGATTGTTCTGCTTGGCCTCCAGTTTTACCTGGATATCAATCCCTTGTTTTCGGAAAAGGATACTATCATGAAGAGGGATTTTCTGGTACTAACAAAACAAGTAGGGATTTACAATACACTGAACCCTCAAGCATCGGGTTTTTCAGCCGAAGAAATTAAGAATATAGAAAATACCAGTTTTGCAACGCAGGTAGGAGCTTTTACCGCTTCGAGATATAAGGTTTTTGGAGGAATAAATACCAATCAGGGAGGTTTCAACACCGAAATGTTTTTCGAATCGGTTCCTGATGATTTCATAGATGTGAAGACCGACAGATGGAAGTTTAGTCCCGATGATGAATTCGTTCCTATTATCCTTCCTAAAAACTACCTTGACCTTTACAATTTCGGTTTTGCCGAAGCTCGCTCTATGCCGAAACTTTCGCAGAGTGTAATAGGAATGGTGAATTTCAACATCACGATATCAGGCAAATGGCAACATAAAGAGTTTAAAGGGCAAATAGCCGGTTTTTCGAATCGGATAAACACAATCCTTGTTCCCGAATCTTTTATGAAATGGGCAAACGAAAACTACGGCGAACAAGCCGTCTCCAATCCCAGCCGACTAATGGTAGAAGTAAACAATCCTGCCGACCCCAATATTGCGAGCTTCCTCAAAAAGAACAACTATGAAGTAGAAGGCGAAAACTCGGCAGTGAGTAAAATGTCGTATTTCCTCAAGATAATGGTAGGCATTGTTATTGCAATAGGAATAATAATCTGCGCACTAGCCTTTTTTGTTCTTACACTTAGCATCTATCTGCTATTGGAAAAGAATATGGAAAAACTACGGAATCTTCGTCTGATAGGTTATGCAAAAAGCGTGGTAGTCCGTCCTTACGAATTAATGGCTATCGGGATGAATTTTGCGATACTCACACTTGCAATTGCCTCGGTCTTGGTGATACGCATCAAGTACAGCGATATTGTACGCAATGTATGGAGTGAGTTCGAAGGTTCGGATATTATGATCACTCTGATTGCCGGAGTATGTATATTCTTACTTTTATCCTCGCTGAATATTGTAATAATAAGAAGAAAAGTGAAATAGAAGTTTATTCTTTCGGTTTCTTCTTTTCCCTCACCGAAGAAGCATATACTCCAAAGAGACAAAGCACAAAGAAGGTGATGAATGTAATACGCATGCTCCCTATAAACTGAGGGTGCGGTGCTAAAGACAAATCGATATTACCTATCATTATCGACATTGCCATTATAGCTATCCCCATACTCAGAGACTGTCCTGTAAGCCTCATCGTACCCATCGTTGCAGATGCCAGTCCATAATGTTTTCTTTCTACCGAACTCATTATAATATTTGTATTTGGAGAAGAGAATATACCAAATCCTAAGCCCAAAAGAACCATCATGATACCAATAAAGTAATAGCTTGTAGTATCGGTGATAAAGCACAATCCACCCAACCCGACTGCAATAATAGACATGCCTATGGTTGCCAAAAATGTAGGAGACATTTTGTCGGATAGACTACCTGACCTCAAAGCGGCGATAGCCTGTATAACAGATTGTATGATAAGTATTAGTCCCGCATCGCGAGGAGATAATCCCCGCACATACTGAAGATACAAGCTCAACATAAAGGAGATGGCAAATGTCGCCGAATAATTTATCAGAGCAGACAACGAAGACATCCGAAACATTTTGTTACCGATAAAAACACGGATATTAAACACCGGAAACTCTTGTTTCTTTTCATATAAAGCAAATAGGAATAATACGATTACACCTATTAAAATAAAAATGAAACCCTGAATATGAGGTAATTCCGCAAAGCCATAAATCAGAGCAAACAACCCAATAGCAAACAAGATAGAGCCTATGGTATCAAATTTACTTTTAGCCTCTTCTTTCCAGTCTTCTTTTATGATATAATATCCACCAACGGCGACAATAAAGCAAATAGCCGCAGAAACAAAAAAGATACTATGCCAATTGAAATATTGAGTAAGCAAACCACCCACAAAAGGTCCGGCAGCCAATGAAGAGTACACAGTTGCAGCAACTACCCCCATAGCTTTCCCCCGTTTTTCGGCAGGGACAGAAGAGGTAAGAATAGCGGTACTGGTACCAAACATCATGGCGCTACCGATTCCCGCAAGGAAGCGATAAATGATAAGCATAACTCCTGTTGTCGCCAATCCACTCAATACCGAAAATATAGTCAGTATAACTACCCCCCATATAAACACCTTTTTGCGTCCTATCATGTCTGCCATACGGGCACAGGGTATTTGCAAAATGGCTGTAGATAGCATGTAAGAAGTCGGTACCCATCCCGACATAACAGCGTTGAGCGATAAGTCTTTGTTGATATACGGCAGCGCAAGATTTAGAGCCGAGCTTATAAAAGGCACAAGCGAAGAAGCCAGACACAGGATAAATAACAAAGCTCCTGTGTTTGCTTTTTTCTCAGGATGCGTCATAGTCTGATCAGTTTATTCAAGATTGTTTCTATCATCTTATTGCATGACGGAATATATTGAGTGTTTTTTCTTATATAATCTTCCGATTGAATATATTTTCCTCCAACAAGTTCTTCATCACTATTATTGAGTATATCGGCACAGCTTTTTTCAGTTGCTTCAAAATGGAACTGTAAGCCGATAACCTTTTCTTTATACGAAAAAGCCTGATTAACACATGCCTCACTCGAAGCGAGCAGTTTGGTTCCTGCGGGCAAATCAAATGTATCGCCATGCCATTGGAAAACAATAGGAGACACGGTTTCACTTCCGAATAAGTCCTGAGATTCTTTGTCAACAAACGATATGGGCAACCAGCCTATTTCCTTTTCCTTATTTGGATATACTGCGGCTTCCAATGCATTGGCTATTATCTGCGAACCCAAGCAGATACCCAGCACTGCTTTGTGTGAATCAATTGCTTTTCGGACAAAGAGCTTTTCATCTTTCAACCAAGGATAGCTGTCTTCTTCATAAGTCCCCATAGGACCTCCCATAATTACGAGCATATCAAAGTCATCCTGATCAGGAAACTTATAATCCTCATAAATTTTGGTTACGGTTAGATTATAACCGTTATCCTCTACCCATTTTCCGATATATCCTAACCCTTCGTATGGGACATGTTGAATGTAATGAACCCTATATGTAGACATAATTATATTTTTGTGTGATTTAAACTTTAAATGTACCAAAAATGTTCATATCAAAAACAATCTATAAAAAATATAGTTTTCAAAATAAAAACTATATCATACCTTTACATTCATAACACGCTACTAAGGATGTCGGATTATAATATATTACTAGCTTTTATACTTACTGCTATAGCCGGGCTATCTACCGGAATAGGCAGCCTGATTGCGTTATTGGCAAGACATACAAATACGAATTTCCTTTGTGCTTCTCTCGGATTTTCGGCAGGAATCATGTTGTACGTTTCTTTTATGGAAATGATACCCGAAGGGAAAATAGAACTTGTTGCTGCTTATGGAGAAAAACTGGGTACACTATATCTTATTCTGGCATTTTTTATAGGAATTGCATTTATCAATCTCATAGACTTTCTTATCCCCGAGTCTCTAAACCCTCATGAAATACAAGGAGTAGAAGATATGGGTATAAAAAAACGTGCATTGAAACGAACCGGTATCGTAGTGGCCATGTCTATAGCAATTCATAATTTCCCCGAAGGGATAGCCACGTTTACATCGGCTCTCGGGTCTTTAGACGTTGCAATACCGATTACGATAGCGATAGCAATACACAATATCCCCGAAGGGATTGCCGTAGCTGTACCCATATATCATGCAACAGGCAGCCGACAAAAGGCTTTCTGGCTCTCATTCGCATCGGGTCTGGCTGAGCCGTTCGGTGCTCTGATTGCCTATTTTTTCCTTTTACAGTTTTGGACTCCTGCTATAAATGGGCTTATACTGGCTGCGGTGTCGGGCATTATGGTGTTCATCTCGTTGGACGAACTTTTGCCTAGTGCCGAAAAATACGGAAAACATCATATTTCCATCATGGGACTCGTAGCCGGAATGCTGGTCATGGCATTCAGCTTATATCTGTTTATATAAAAAATCCTGCCTCTTTTCGAGAAGCAGGATCACAATACCGTGTTGATAAATATAAGTTCTATTTTATTGCTGTCAGATTATCTTTTGCATTCACCTGCACTACTGCCAACAGTTCACCCTGTGCATCATATATGTGTTGCAAGTGCTGAGACTGTAACGACCATGTAGATATACTCTGATCCCATGTTGTGTAAGCAATATCTACGACTTGTCCTTTATTGTTATATTCATAACTGTACTTTTGAACTCCTACCCAACCTTCTTTATCTACCCATTTATAAAGTACCCTTTCTTGTAAAGAACCGTCAGTACTATATTTGTATACTGTTTTGTCCAGCACCTTCGAGGTTTCTTTATCTACCGTTACGTACTCTTTCGTTTTGTCGTCATTATTGCTATAAACTCTGGTTTTAGGACTCCCTGCATATGCATTTGCTACAGATAATAATACGACTAAAAGTGATGTTAATATTGTTGTTCTCATGACTGTATTTACTTTAAATATTTCTTAATCTTTTTACAAATTATTTGAAAAGCGCTTCTATACATAAGACGATAATCCGGAGAATATAGTTACAACTTTTTCCTGTTTTTTTGAAACAAATACATAAAGCACTAGAAAACAGAATTTTTACAGAGAAAACAATTTATATATGTTTTATAAAAAGTAAATACAATCAATCTCTTTATCGAAAATATTCTCATATATTTGTACTTATACTAACTTGCATCAATAGCACAATTTATGAAAAAATACCTATTCACCCTTAGCCTGATCGTCATAGCATGTCTTTTTAGTCTAAATTCATGTAGAAAAAGTGGTAGTAAAGAGATCAACTCCGAGTTTGCAAAATATATTGCCGCCTTTACCTATGGTAAAATATCTTCCTCTTCGGAGATCCAAATCGAACTTACACAAGATATTCCGACAGCCGAGCTCAATAAAGAAATCGAGCAGGAGCTATTTGAATTTTCTCCATCGATAAAAGGTAAAGCCTACTGGACCAGCACACGTACTATCAAATTTGTACCTGAGCCCGGAGAGTTGAAACAAGGGACAGAATATGATGCTTGGTTCAAGCTCGACAAGGTTTTGAAAGTAGATAGTGACTTCAAAGAGTTCTACTTTTTTTCCCGTGTGCCTGAACAAAACTTCAATGTAAACCTACGCCCTTATACTCAAATGAAAGATAATGACCTTGTGTGGAATACTGTACAAGGCGAAGTTCTTTTAGCGGATGAGGCCAACACAGACGATGTAAAAAGTATGTTCTCTTTATCGGGCGGAGATAAATCTAAAGATGCTAAAATAAAGATTACTCCAAGCGAAATAAAAGGTAGATACAATCTAACGATAGACAGCCTTTACAGAGGTACAAAAGAAATAGAATATACATTGAGTATAAAGGGAAGTGCCATAAATGCAAAAAGAGATGATGAGCAAAAAATCATTATCCCTGCAATCTCCGATTTTAAGGTATTGGACGTATCAATGGAATATTCTCCGCAAGAATGCGTCCGCATTACATTCAGTGATCCTCTTTCTCTCAATCAAAATATACAAGGGCTGATAAAACCGGGTATTATAGAAAGTTTCTCTTTCGATATTCAGAAAAATATAATGAAACTCTATCTTGATAAAACGACAAGAGGGACAAGTACCGATCTGAAAATATTCAAAGAGCTGAGAAACTCACAAAACAAGACTCTTGATAAAGATTATACGTTCAGTGTAAATTTTGAAAAGAATAAACCCGAAATAGAAGTACCTAATGCGGGTAATATACTACCCAATTCGGACAATCTTATCATTCCATTCAAAGCTGTCAATCTTTGGGCGGTGGATGTGAAAGTTATTAAGATATACGAAAACAATATATTGGGTTATCTACAGTCGAATGATTTTGGAGGAAGCAACGAGCTAAAACGTTTCGGTCGTCTGATTCTAAAAAAACGTATCCGACTGGATGAAGATCCTACGATGAAACTGGATGAATGGAATACATTCTCTCTGGATATGGCAAAATTGATAAAGCAAGATCCGGGAGCAGTATACAAGGTGGAATTCACCATGAAAAAAGAATACTCTCTTTATCCTTGCGACGGTATAATTCCTCAGATACCGAAAGATGCTGCATTGCAACGTTTCGATAATGAAATGGACGAAGAAGATGAAAAGCAATGGGATAATCCCGGATATTATTACTACTCCGACGAATGGGATTGGGATGAATATAACTGGCAAGAAAGAAATAACCCTTGCGACCCGACATATTACATGAACAAAACATCAGAGGTCGTTGTATTAGCATCCAACATTGGTATCACTGCTAAAATGGGCTCCGAAAAGAAAATGACAGTAGCCCTTACAGATATATTAACTACAAACCCTATTTCGGGTGCAACCGTTGATATTTACAACTATCAGATGCAGCGCATTGGCACAGGCAAAACAGATGGAGACGGATTTACAGAAATAGAATACAAGGGAGGTGTTCCGTTTGCAGTTATTGCATCGCATGGTAAAGAAAAAGGATATCTGAAGGTTACTTCAAACCTTTCTTTATCGCTTAGCAACTTTGATGTTAGCGGACAAGAGATACAAAAAGGATTGAAAGGGTATATCTATGGAGAGCGAGGCGTGTGGCGTCCGGGCGATTCCATATTTGTCACCTTTATTCTCGAAGATAGACATCAGACATTACCAAAAGACCATCCTGTTTCGCTCGAACTATATACTCCACGCGGTCAAATGGCTCAACGTTATGTATCCACTACCGGTAAAGATGGATTCTATGCTTTCCGTATGGCTACCGACCCGAATGCTATCACAGGCAACTGGAGGGCGCGTGTAAAGGTGGGAGGTGTAACATTCTCAAAGACATTGAAAATAGAAACCGTTAAGCCGAACCGTTTAAAAGTACGGCTTGATGCAGGTGAAATGATAAATGCAGGCAGCGGCACATTTTCCGCCCCGTTGTCTTCGCAGTGGCTACATGGTGCTCCGGCAGCAAATCTGGCAGCAAAAGTAGAAATGACTTTAAGTAAAGCATCCAATCCTTTCAAAGGATATGAAACTTATACATTCAACAACCCAACGTCGAACTTTGCGTCCGATACCTATACAGTTTTTGATGGGAAACTAGATGCACAAGGGAATGCAACGGTGAGAACAAGCCTGCCTCAGGCATCTAGCGCACCGGGAATGTTGCGGGCGAATATCGTTTCCCGAGTATTTGAGTCGGGGGGAGATGCCAGTATATATACTCAAACTGCAGCTTACTCTCCATACTCGGCATATGTAGGAGTTAAAGTCCCAACAAGTAGCGATTACGGCTGGTTGGAGACAGACAAGGACAATATGTTTGATATTGTTACTCTCAGCCCCGAAGGAAAACCGATTAACCGCTCGAATGTAAATGTGAAAATTTATAAGTTAAAATGGTCTTGGTGGTGGAATACCAATGATAATTTGGCTTCTTATGTGAATAATACATCTACCGAAGTACTCTTAAATGAAAACATTTCAACTTCGGCAGGAAAAGCGAAAGCCAAGTTCCGTGTAAACTATCCGGATTGGGGACGTTATCTCATCATGGTAAAAGATGAACAGAGCGGACACATCACAGGGAGAGTATTCTATGTGGATTGGCCATCGTGGAGAGGACGCTCGGAGAAAGATGACCCAAGCGGATTAACAATGCTTTCGTTCTCTACAGATAAGCAGTCTTACAAAGTTGGAGAAACTGTTACCGTAATTTTGCCAAAAAGTTCAAAGGGTCGCACCTTGATTACCATAGAGGATGGCTCACGTATCATTTCGCGCGAATGGGTAAAAACAAGTGCGACAGAAGATACCAAACACACCTTCAAGGTGACAGAAGAAATGACACCTAACTTCTACATTGCCGCCAGCCAGTTACAACCGCATGCGCAAACAGACAATGACCTGCCTATCCGCATGTATGGTATATTGAATATCAATGTAGAAAATAAAGAAACGGAGCTGAATCCTGTCATCACGATGCCGGATGAACTCCGTCCGGAAAAAGAATTCAGTGTTTCCGTATCCGAAAAGAACAAGAAGGATATGACTTATACCCTCGCTATTGTAGATGAAGGCTTGTTAGACCTCACATCGTTCAAAACACCAAATGCCTGGGCTGATTTCTATGCACGTCAGGCTCTCGGTGTACGCACATGGGATATGTTCGACATGGTAGTAGGCGCACAAACGGGTAAACTTGGACCTCTGTTGAGCATCGGTGGTGACGAAGCTTTGAAACCAGCCAACAATGTTATGAGCCGATTTAAACCTGTAGTAAAATATATGGGGCCATTTACAATAAGCGGAGGTAAAACGGATACGCACAAAATCAAACTTCCATCTTATTTCGGATCAGTACGTGTAATGGTTGTTGCCGGAAATAAAAAAGGTGCTTACGGAAGTGGAGAGAAAACTGTTCCTGTAAGAAATCCGCTGATGATATTATCGACATTACCACGTGTGGCGGGTCCTGACGAAGAGTTCTTGCTTCCTGTAAATGTATTTGCGATGGATAAGAAAGTGAAAACTGTAAATCTGACAGTAGAATCGAAGGGTATATTCCAGTTTACAGAAGGAACTTCTAAATCTGTATCATTTACGAATGTAGGCGATAAGATGGTTTACTTTAAAGTGAAAGTCGGCAAGAAAACAGGCTATGAAAAAGTTGTGATTAGAGCGACAGGAGGAGGAGAATCTGCAACAGAAACAATTGATATTGAGATTCGCAATCCGAATCCGAATGTCCTGTTAAGTTCTCACGCTCTTGTTTCGCCAAATGATACGGCACATCTAGCCATATCATTCGAAGACATCAAAGCTGAAGACTGGGCAAAACTCGAAGTATCACGTATGCCGGGAGTGAACCTGAATAACACATTAACCTATTTGCGCTACTATCCTCACGGATGTACCGAGCAAGTAACATCAAAAGGGTTCCCGCTACTATTCTTAGAGAAATTCAGACCTCTTACCGAAAAAGAAAAAGAAGTTATAGTAACAGACAACGTAAAAGGGGCTATTCAGACAATCGTTTCACGTCAACTTGGCGACGGTGGTATTGTTTACTGGCCGGGCAATCGTTATCCGGATGAATGGGTAAGCAGCTATGCCGGACACTTCTTGCTGGAAGCACAGAAAGCAGGATGGGAAGTTCCAACATCAGTAATCAACAAGTGGAAACAGTTCCAGAAAAAAGCTGCTCAAACATGGAATAAGGGTAACCTTTACAGTTCTTATTATACTTACTCGATGAGTGACTTGCAGCAAGCATATCGCTTATATACTTTGGCGCTTGCCGGAGATCCTGAGTTGGGAGCGATGAACCGATTGAAAGAAATGCAAGGCCTATCAGTACAGGCTCGTTGGAGGTTGGCTGCTGCCTACGCCCTAGCAGGGAAGAAAGATGCGGCACTGCAACTGACAAACAATGCCAGCGATCAGGTAGAACATTATGCATTCAGTAACAACACATTTGGTAGTTCTCAGCGCGATATGGCTATGATAATGGAGACATACCTGTTGTTAGGACAGACACAAAAAGCGCTAAAACTCTCATTCAAAGTATCTGAATACCTGAGCGGAAGTTATATAACTACCCAAACTGCAGCTTATGGTTTAATCGCTATGTCTCGACTGGCTGAAAAAATGGGTAAAGGTGTTATCTCTTACGAATGGTCGTTGAATGGAGTTCCTCAAAAAGTAAGTAACTCGGGCGATGTATTCCAAGAAGTAAATATAAAACCTCACGATAAGGTAAACATATCGATTAAGAATAAGGGACAGGGTGATATATTTGTCCGTCTTTTAGGTAAAACACAACCTCTGACAGACAAGAATCCTGCCGAAGCGAATGGAGTAAAACTATATGTAAAATATATAGACGAAAACGGCAAAGAGCTGGATGTTTCTTCTCTACGACAAGGAACAGAATTCTATGCAAATGTGATTGTTCAAAACATTTCAGGACAATATCTTACAGATATGACACTTGATCAGATATTTGCCTCAGGATGGGAGATATTCAACAATCGCTTGTTCAACGAAGCCGATACAAGAACAGCCGGTGCGTATAACTATCAAGACATCAGAGATGACAGAGTATATACTTACTTCAATCTGGGTACGGGATATTCGATGTCATTCAAGGTCAGATTGCAGGCTGCGTATTGTGGTAAATTCTATCTTCCGGCTGTAGCCAGTTCGGCTATGTATAGCCCTGATATAAATGGACGTACTACCGGACAATGGGTAGAAGTAAAGCAATAAAGTAATGTAATTAACTAACAATCAAAATAAGATAGGGTGTTTTATTCGAAAAATGCCCTATTTTTGTATCAATTATTAACGCAAAACTTAATGAAAAAAGCAATCTGTACATTTGGTAGCTATTACTTAACAGAAGGCTTTCCCCGCTTCAGAAGCATGGCTGAAAGTATGGATATCTTTGATGATATACATACTGTCTGTGAAAAAGATTTAGATGCAAACTTTTACAAAAAATGGGGACGATACCTTATCCCATACTCCAGAGGTTTTGGATATTGGTGTTGGAAACCCTATTTTATCCTCAAGATATTGGACAAAATGGAGGAGGGGGATATACTTCTCTATTCAGACATTGGCTGTTATTTTAATCCCAAAGGCAAAGAACGACTCTTAGAGTATTATGATATTGTAGAAAAAACTCCAACAGGAATACTTGGTGTAAAGAGCCAAGAGGTCAGCTACAACGGTATGTCCGAAACTCTTTATTATGAATATGAATGGACAAAGGGCGATGTGTTTGAATATTATGGTGTATATAATGATAAGACTTATACACATACACCTCAATTCGAATCCACTATTATTTTTTTCAAAAAAAGCCCTGTTGTGATGCAGTTTGTCAGAGACTGGTATCAGGCATATCTCGATGATTATAGTCTTGCTACAGATTCACCGTCACGAATCCCTAACTTACCCGGATTTAAAGAAAACAGGCACGATCAAAGTATTTATTCTATCCTTGCCAAAAAGTATGGGATAGCAGAAATTTCCACAAACGAAATATTTCAACGAGACTGGAATCTTCTCGAAAAATATCCCATACAAGCTCGCAGAGATAAATATTACCCAAGCAGATATCACTACAAACATCGCTTTAGGTTAAGAAAGCTTTATCGCAGATGGTGGAGAGTAAAATATTGGTTCAAAGATAGACTATAATTAGACATCCTTGCATGAAAAAAGTATTATGCACATTTGGTAATACACTATTAGCTCCGGGATTTCCTCAGTTTGTACAAAATGCCGAAGCGATGGGAGTATTCGACGAAATATATACATATACCGAAAAAGATCTAAGTAAAGAGTTTCGTAAAAAATGGGGACGATATATGTATCCTTATTCAAAAGGATATGGCTATTGGTGCTGGAAACCACCTTTGATAAAGAAGACTCTCGACATGATGAATGATGGTGACATTTTGCTCTATACAGATGTAGGATGCTACCTAAACCCGAATGGGAAAGAACGCCTGACGGAATATTATGACATAGTAGAAAAAAGCCCTTCAGGAATGTTAGGCTTCAGAAGTTTTGAGAAAAACTATAATGGAATGCCGGAAGGCCTACGATTTGAATATGAATGGACTAAAGGGGACATTTTTGATTACTTTGGCGTCAGGGACAATACAGAAGTAACGCAAACAACCCAATATGAGGCAGGGATCATATTTATTAAAAAGGGACCTGAGTCAACTGCCTTTGTCAACGAATGGGTGAAAGTTATTGATGATGATTTCAGTCTTATTACAGATGCTCCTTCGAGAAGTCCTAACTTAAAAGGATTTCAAGAGAACCGTCACGACCAAAGCATATATTCAATGCTAGCAAAAAAATATAAAATAGAAGCAGTCTCAACAAACGAACTGATTCCTTTGGGAGGGGTAATGGATTGGTCTATCATAGATAAGTATCCGATACAAGCTCGCCGAAATGTTTACTACAAAAGTATGCGTCATTACAATCGCCGTTTTCAATTGCGAAAACTATACGGAATGTGGTGGAAGTTTAAATATTTTTTCAAGGATTTATTTAGAATCTAACCTTTATGAACAAAAGACTTTCCTACTTAAACAAAAACAATCTACATTTTACATTATTATTAAGTTTTTATAAGAATACCCTCATTAATCACAAAAAGAGTTTTATAGAGAAAATATAAAAAGAACTGTTTGGAGTGTATTACCTTTGTCTCTTTATCATGTTGAACGAAGTGAAACATCTCGATTATAAAAAGAGATTCTTCGTTACACTCAGAATGACATAGCTATACTGTCCAAACAGTTCTATATATAATTAAATATTACTTACCAATATGCGCTGACAAGAAGCTTTCCATTGCACGGTAGAAATCGAAACGATTCTCTTCATTATGGAAACCGTGACCTTCATTGTCTTTTACCATATATTGGGTTTCAACACCTCTTTTCTTCAATGCCTCAACCATCTGATCCGATTCGTCTTTATTTACACGTGGGTCATTTGCACCTTGAGCTACAAACAACGGTGCTTTAATCTTATCTACGTGAAATACAGGTGAAGCACTTTCCAATAATTCTTTATCGGCAATAGGATCTCCCACCATTTCGTGCATCATATCCAACATTGGTTTCCAGTATGGAGGAATCGTTTTCAGGAAAGTAAATAGATTAGATACACCCACATAGTCAATTCCACAAGCATAAAGATCAGGAGTAAATGTTAGTCCGGCAAGTGTTGCATATCCACCATAACTACCTCCGTAGATGGCAATTTTAGCAGGATCTGCTATCCCTTTCTTTTTCAGCCATTCCACACCATCGGTTATATCATCCTGCATTGTTTTTCCCCACTGTTTGAACGATATTTCCCAGAACTTTTTACCAAATCCGGTAGATCCACGGAAATTCACTTGGAATACAGCATATCCTTTATTGGCTAAGAATTGTACTTCCGGATTAAAGCCCCAACTATCACGTGCCCACGGGCCACCATGCGGATTAACAACTACAGGCAGATTTTTTGCTGTCTCCAAAGTATATCCTTTCGGTAGAGTCAGGTAACCTTCTATCGTTAAACCATCTCGTGTAGTATATTTCACACAATTCATTTCGGCCATATTGTTTTCATCGATCCAAGGATAAATATCTGCTATATGAGTCAGTTCATCTTTCTTTACATCATAGAGATAATATCCTCCGGGGGTTTTATCGTTATATGTACGAACAATCAGCATATCTTCATCTTTATTTTGGCTGCTAACGCTAATAGGTTTTCCTGATACTTTTGCTGTTACTTTATCGAAAATAGCTTTCAAATCATTATCGAAGAAATGACGCTTTGCTCCTTCATGAGCCTGATAAGATGCAGCCTGTAATTTCTTATATTTTCGAGAATATGAAATCCCTGACAGATCATAAGTATCATTTTCGTACAAAACTTCGACTTCTTTAGCCGTTTGCGGATCAAATATTACGACAGCTTCTTTATCTCTGCCAATGTTAGAAGTAGCATACAACTTCTGATTATCTGGAGTAAAGTAATAAGGGCTTATGCTTTCTTTAAAACTTGTAGTTATAAGTGTTCTGAATGGATCACTTTCTTTATCGCGGTACAATAAACTTTGATTTACACCATCAAGTGCGATAGCAATACGCAATTTCCCATCGTGGTCTGTCATCCAGCCCTGAATATTTCCGGGATTCTCAGCTAACATTGTCAGCTCTCCGGTCTCTATATTTAGCCTGTATGGGTCAAACACCTGTGGATTTCTTTTATTGAGACCAATAATAACTTCGCTCTCTATCTCAGGCAGATCGTCAATAATAGTAGTACGTACCTTCTCAAAAGCGGTAAGAGGAAGCAGGTTACTTCCATCAGCGTTTACCCCATATAGCTGAAAGTTTTCATCGCCTCCTGTATCTTTGAGGAACAAGATGCGATTATTATTTCCCCAAAAGTAACCGGCAATATCTCTTTCTGTTTCAGAAGTTAATCTTACAGGAGTATTGTCACCTACTTTTTGTACAAAAATATTCATACGTCCCTCATAAGGCGCTGTAAAAGAAAAATATTTTCCATCCGGCGATATCTGATAAGATGACTTTTCAGGGTTTCTGAAAAAATCTTCTAATGGGATATTGGGAGCTTGACTAAAAACGCTCATCGAAGCAAATAAAAACATCAACATAAGGATGTTTGAGATAAATGATTTCCTTTTCATAATCTATTAAATTTTAAACTCTTGTTATATATTAGTCGCAATAAGGTGAAAATAATCACATAAAGTATCAAAGCATACGAATGAACTCAAAAATATTTAAATAAAAAAGGGTAGCTGAATAAATCCAACTACCCCTCAAAAAATATGTAACTGTTTATTCTTTAAACATCTCATCAAAATCTACAACCTGTTTGCCTGGCAATACTTGGTTAAGTACAACCCCGATTATAGAAGCCAGTGCCATTCCTTCCAAAGAAAATACTTTGCCGATATGTATTGCTGCGCCTCCGATACCAATAACAAGTATCACAGAAGATATAATAAGATTGCGCTTACGGCTAAAGTCTACTTTATTTTCCACAAGCATGCGTAGCCCGCTGGAGGCTATTATACCAAACAAGAGGATAGAAACGCCACCCATTACCGGAGTAGGGATAGTAGATAACAAAGCTGATATCTTACCGCAAAAACCAAACATAATAGCAAAGATTGCAGCTCCTACAAACAGATAAATACTGAAAGCGCGAGTTATAGCTAAAACACCGATATTTTCACCATAAGTAGTATTCGGTGGTCCTCCTAATGTAGCAGCTATCATAGTGGCTACCCCGTCGCCCAGCATAGAGCGATCTAGCCCCGGGTCTTTGATCAGGTCTTTGCTAACTACTTTACTCAAAACAAGCTGATGTCCGATATGCTCAGCGATAGGAACGATAGCAACAGGAACCATCATTAAGAATACTCTCCATGTGAAAGAAGGTGTATAATGAACAAATGGGATGGAGAAAGAAGGCATTTCGATCCAGTTTGCATCAACTACGTGTTGCACATCTACAACTCCTAAGATAATAGAAAATACATACCCGCCAATTATACCTACCAATACAGGAATAACACTAAGAAATCCGCGAGTGAAAATGGCCGTAAGAATTGTTATGGTAAGAGTTACTAAACCGATGAGCACATACGTAAGGTCATAATCTCCTGCAGGATTGTTAGTAGCCATGTTAACGGCTGTAGCTGCAAGTCCCAGTCCGATAACCATAATCACAGGTCCTACTACTACCGGAGGAAGCAACTTCATCAACCACTTTGTTCCGGCTCTGTTTATAATAAGTGCAACTACTGAATAAGTAACCCCCACAAGGAAACTACCTACAAGGAAACTTCCCATACCTACACCCGACGAAGGATCGAGTTCCAAAGCTTTTACAGCTATGATGGGATTGATAAAAGCAAATGATGATCCCAGATAAGAAGGGACTTTGCCTTTTGTGATGGCTATAAATACCAATGTACCGATACCACTCGAGATAAGAGCCACAGCAGGGCTCATTCCGGTGAGTGCAGGAACAAGTACGGTTGCTCCGAACATGGCAAATAGATGTTGAATACTCAATAATAGCCATTGGGCGGGTTTAGGCTTTTCTGAAATACCTAAAACAATTTTCTTTTCTTCTTTCATTTTTGAGCGTTTGATATTTGTCTGTTGCACATAAAAAAAGCCGAGAACGAAATGTCCGGCTTTATATTTTATATTTACTATTTATTCAAAATTCTTCGTTTTCATACCTATAGATTTTGTCGGCAATAAAGGTAGTATATTTCTGAAATATAATAAAGTACTTCATAAAAAGATTTTTCAAAAAAAGCAATACCAGCCAAGATATACTTTTGCCGATACTGCTTCTTCGCTATATATAATCAATGCTATTTTTCTATTCTGATTCTTGCATCCACGGCTATAACTCTTTCTTCGTTAGCCAGAAGCGGATTAATATCCATCTCTTTTATTTCCGGAGCAAACCTGAGCATAACCGATAAGCGTACAATGATTTCTACAAACAACTTTTCATTTAAGCCTTTTTGTCCACGTGTACCCTTTATTATTTTATATGCTTTTAGTGATTGTACCATCGAAGAAGCTTCGTCAAAACTCAAAGGTGCAAGTCCCGATGCTACGTCTTTCAGTATTTCTACAAAAATCCCACCCAGTCCGCATAAAACAATGTGACCGTATGTAGGTTCATATTTTGCACCGATAAATAGTTCTTGCCCCGATAGCATCGGCTGTACCATGACGGCTGTAGCATCGGCTATTTTCATCAAGCGGTCAAATTCGATTGATAAATGGTTTGCCGAATGTATATTTAATACAACCCCTCCCACATCTGATTTGTGAATAGGGCCTACACACTTTGCTACAATTGGGTATCCGATTTTGTCGGCAAAAGCGATAGCTTCGTCCCTATTGGCTGTTACCAATTCTTGCACCTGTGGAATACCTGCGGCATCAAACAATTGCCTAACCGTTTCACTATCTATATATCCATCAGCAGAGTTGCTGATAATAGTTCTTATACGGGGTATATCAACAGATATATCTTCTATTTTGCCTACCGATGGAGGAGTCCAGGAAACAACTTTAGAGAGAGCATTTGCCAAAGCATATTCATCTGTAAAATTGACATGTCCTTTCTTTACAAAGGTTTCCATTTCTTCCGACGCAGCTATCACCGAAGGCAATATTGGGTATATCGGTAGTTTGCTGGTCTTTATTTTTTTATCCAGCATGTTATAGGCTTCAGCTACATTGCTCACTCCGGGGTTTCCGTATATAACGGCTATACCATTTATTTCTTTAAAGTATGTTTCGCAAAAATCAATACATGTAGCCATGTGTTCGCCTGTTCCTGTTCCTATAATGTCTATAGGATTAGATACTGCAGCTCCCGGAAGGAGATGCTTCTTTAGTTCGGCTGCCAAGTCTTTATCCAGTTCTGGAACATCAATATTCCCTTTTGATAGAGCGTCTGTTAGTATTACGGCCGGACCCCCTGCTTGGGTAATTATAGCCAAGTTCCGTCCGTTTATTTTCTTTAATGTTAATACTGCTGCAACGTTCGCAAGTTCTTCGCGTGAGTAGCAGCGTATAATTCCCGCTTTTCTGAACAGGGCTTCAACGGCTGAGTCGGAACTCGCTATTGCTCCCGTGTGAGAAGATGCTGCGCGACTGCCGGATGTGGAACTGCCCGATTTTATGGCAGCTATTTTGCACCCCTTATTGATGAGGGAAGATGAATGAAGAAGAAATCTGTCGGGATTACTAATTTTTTCTAAATAGAGAAGTTTTATTTTCGGACTGGTTTCCGGATCAAATTCTTTATCTAGATATTCCAATATATCTTCAATTCCTATCTGAGCAGCATTTCCTATTGACCACGCTGAGTTAAATCTCAGTCCAATACGCATAGCAGACTCTATGATATAAGTAATTGTTCCTCCCGAACTGGAAATTATATCTACTCCATTCGTATCGAGGCTCGGTATAGGACGAGTGAAAATGCTTTGATGATTCGTGTTGAAAAATCCAGAACAATTAGGGCCGATCATAATTGCTCCGGCCTTATTTACAATTTCTACAAGTTGTTTTTCTCTGATAGCACCCTCTTCAGATTCTTCGCTAAATCCGGCAGAAAATACAATAAAAGCTTTTACGCCCTTTTTATTCGCCAGATAGTCTACAGTCTCTATACATTGGTTGGCAGGTATAGATATAATGGCAAGATCCGCTTGAGGTATATCTTCAACCTTGGTATAGGCTTTAATACCTTGTATGATACCTCCCTTCGAATTTACTATATATAGCTCTTTTTCGAATGTCCCATTTATAATATTATGCAAAACACTCCCTCCCGGTTTCAAAATGTTATCAGAAGCGCCGACTATGACAATGCTTTTGGGATTTATTAATTGATTGTAAGACATAAAACAGGTTTTGAGTGTTATTTTGCACAAAAATAATCAAATAATATGATAGCTGAGGAATCTATTTTTATAATATAAAACATGTTTTATTATCCGAAAATATTATTCTGGGTAATAAGTCGATTATTAAAGTATCTGTAAAAAGTGCTTACTTTGTAAGTTTTATTTTTTGAAATACCAGAATACACCAAAATATAAGAATTTTAAGTTATGCTGAAAACGCAAATTTCTATGGCTGCATTTGCAGACACAAAACCACATTACAATATACTGGATGGGCTGCGCGGGGTCGCCGCTATCATGGTTGTCTGTTTTCATATATTTGAAGCTTTTGCCACCAGTCATTTAGACCAACGTATCAATCACGGATATTTAGCTGTCGATTTTTTCTTTATACTGTCAGGGTTTGTTATAGGCTATGCTTATGATGGTCGCTGGGGAACAATGAAAGCAAAAGATTTTATTAAACGCCGAATTATACGATTGCATCCAATGGTTGTGATGGGAGCTATTATTGGAGCGATCATGTTCTACTTTCAAGGCTGTTCTGTATGGGATGTATCCAAAGTGACTGTTGTGGCTTTGTTTGTCGCTACATTATTAAATACACTCTTGATTCCTGCTAGTACAGCAACAGAGGTGCGAGGCTTGGGAGAAATGTTTCCTCTCAATGGGCCCAGTTGGTCTTTATTCTTTGAATATATAGGAAATGTTCTTTATGTTTTATTTATTCGCAGGTTTTCGACAAAGGTTCTTGCTCTACTTGTTTTTGTTACCGGATGTTGCTTGGCGGCATTTGCGGTATTAGGTCCTTTAGGAGATATATGTGTCGGATATTCATTAAACGGAACAGAGTTTGCCGGAGGGTCGTTCAGGTTGTTGTTTTCTTTCTCTGCAGGTTTGCTGCTTTCTCGTATTTTTAAACCAGCCAAGAATATAAAAGGTGCTTTTTGGATATGTAGTTTTGCTATCGTTATCCTTTTAGCTGTGCCACGTATCGGTGGAGCTGACCATTTATGGATGAATGGAATATATGACACTATGTGTTGCGTTGTATTTTTTCCGCTACTTGTTTATTTAGGAGCTTCGGGACAAACGACCGATAAATATACAATGCGCACATGTCAGTTCTTAGGTGATATTTCTTATCCCTTATATATGGTGCATTACCCTTTTATATATTTATATTATGCTTGGGTGAAGAATGAGAATCTCACATTCCAGGAATCATTACCCGGTGCAGCTGGAGTTCTTGTCGGAAGTATTGCTTTAGCTTATATCTGTTTGAAATTTTACGATACGCCGGTTCGGAAATATTTAGCAAATCGATTTCTAAAACAAAAAAGCAATGTTTAATTCTTTATTTGTTCTTAGTTATCTCTATCGGCAAAGTAGAATTTCTGTAGTTTGTTTTTTCTTTAGCGGGTATTTTTCTGATCGTTTTACTTTTTTTCTATTTGCTTGATTGGTCTACTCAGATTGAGTTTTTGTGTCATCTCCCCCTCAAATTTCAAAAAAAGGTTTGAAAAAAAATATGTTTAACAACAGTTTGCATATAAGGGATATAG
>NZ_DAOKYH010000020.1:0-57155 GCF_035323175.1 Dysgonomonas sp.
GTAAGGGCTCCTTGTTCAGCAATTACCTTATCGGAAATTACAGATATACTTTGTATCTGTTCGCTAGGGCGCAATGGCATACGTGTGATAGCATCCAGCTTTTCAGGTTGCTTGTATCGTTCGCCGAATACTTCAATCTCGCTTAGGTTTGCATTCGAAATCATATCAAACTGGAGATGAAATTCTTCATTATTTTTTAGGTCTACTTTCTTTTCATTGTTATTGTATCCTACAAAGCTTACTACCAGAGTAAGTTCCCTTTTAGGGAGGTTTGTAAATCTAAATTTTCCTGATTCGTCAGTAGATACGCCTTTTTGTAATTCTTTGATCGCTACAGTAGCAGATGCTATAGGATCTCCATTTTCGTCGAGTACCCTTCCTTTTATAACTTGAGCACTAGTAATTGTAATGCCTATGATTAGAAAAAGAAATAGAGTAATGATCTTCTTCATAGTTGATATATATATAGTTTATACGTTAATAGATAAAATTATTCGACGGCAAAGGTCTTTATAATTGTACTCTCGCACAATCACAATATATAATGAAATTTTAACCTGTATATAGCAATAAATAGGGATTGAAGGCTTCGGAGCTAGTTAGCGGAGCCTACGCTGTAGATACTTATTTTACTATTTGTGCATTTCAAGATCTCTTTAGCACATGATTCTAGGGTAGAGCCTGTTGTAATAATATCATCCACTAATAGGATGTGTTTGTTGGCGAAGATTTCCGGGGTTACCACATGGAAGATATCTTCTACATTCTTCCAGCGGTCGAAGCGGGCATTCTTTGTTTGTGAAGGATTATTTACTTTTCGTCGCAGGGTATCACTATTAATAGGTATTCCGGTTATGTGTGAAATTCCTTTGCATATTTCAAGCGACTGATTGTATCCTCTTTCTTTTTGACGTTTAGGGTGAAGAGGGACCGGGACGAGTATATCTATAGAAGAAATAAAATCGCTGTTTTTTATATTTTCTCCACATAGTTCACCAATAAATCTGCCGATGTGAGGGTTTCGATTATATTTCAATTCATGAATAATATGCTGTATGCTGCCTCCTTTTACAAAATAGGCAAAAGCGGCAATATGTTGGAAGGGAAAGCGTCCGGCGAAAAACTGTTCCAGACGATTGTCGGGTTGCAGGTGGAAATTCGTTTTGGGTATGAGCAGCAGGCAGTCGGTACAAATATGCTGCTCTCCTTCGCTCAATCGCCCCTTGCAGACAACACAGAGGCTCGGGAAAAAGAGATCGAGAAAATTATGAAATATTGTCTTCATAAGTACCGCCTAAGATTTTATCGACACATTTAATACACAAATCCATTGAGAAGCCTCGCCCCAAAGCAAAGCGTATTAGCTTGGTTTTCTTATCATAGTCATTCTTTGCCTTTACTGATTTCTCTTTTACGGATAATATACGCATCAGTTGTTTTTCGAATTCATCTCCTGCAAGGTCTTCCAAGATCGGGTTGTAAATCGATTCGGAAATATTAAGTTTTCTGAGTTCGAAAACGATTTTGGTCTTTCCCCATTTGTTGAACTTTAATTTATCGTTGATAAAGCTTCTTGCAAAACGTGTGTTGTCTAGGTATTTCTCTTTCCTTAGCCTGTCTATAATTCGTTCTATAGCATCGGGGGATAATTCCCATGCAAGTAGTTTTTTGCGTACGGAAAATTCAGATCGTTCGGCTCTGGAACAATAGGCTGCGACACGGTTGAGTGCTTGTGGTTCGGATAACTTCAATTTTTCTTGTTTTTAGAATAACACTCAAAAGTAGGAAAAATATTATCCTGAACGTAGTAAAGTTTTTTGTTTTGGTAGAATCTAGTACATTATCTGTCTACCTCTGCTCTCACCATCCTGTCGTTTTTGTTTAAGTCCTGAAATAGTGAAACGTTTATAAATCCTTTGCTTTTGACTAATTCTACTGTAGACTCTCCTTTCGCTTGATTTATTTCGAAGTATAATTTACCGTTTGGCTCGAGTAGATCTAAGGCAATATCGGCAATCCGGACATAAAACAAAAGTCCGTTATTGTCGGGTACGAACAGTGCAGTGTGTGGTTCATAATCGAGGACATTCTGATCCATTCCCGATTTTTCTTTTTCCAAGATATAAGGAGGATTGCTGACTACGATATCAAATTTAGTATCTGTAGGATAATTTTTTAAAACATCGACATTTCTGAAAGTTATATCCACAGCATTTGATTCTGCGTTGAGGGTTGCGATCTTTAATGCCTCTTCTGAAATATCCCACCCTTCGATATATGCCTCTTTTAAATGTTTTGCTAATGCTATTGCAATAGCTCCGCTACCGATGCCAATATCGAGTACTTTTAGTCCTGACTTTTTGTTTTCGTTCAAAATCAGTTCCACAAGCTCTTCCGTTTCGGGGCGAGGTATGAGTACATCCTTCGTCACATGGAAAGGAAGTCCGAAGAATTCGGTTTCACCAATAATATACTGTATTGGTTCAGACATTTTTAAACGATATAGTATAGAATGCAGTAAGTCGGTTTGTTCTTCCGTCAACTTTGTGTCTGATATCACAGTCTCAGGATACGAACGCTTGGTTATATGTTCTATTATAATACGTATAAATCCCGAAATTTCACTTTCGGGATAATACGCTTTTAGATATTCTTTTATATAAGAAATTGTTTTTTGCATCAGGCTGTACTATTTTCTTTTCTTCCTTATTCCATTTCTTCGTCGTACTTCTGAAAGAGGAAATCGTTGTAAGGGTAGCGTTCTATATGGATTGCTTTTATTCTCTCATACAACTTTTGCTTCAACTCCTCGATATTCAATTTCTCTGTAGCCGAAATAAAAATACAATCGTTGTGCATTTTGTTCATCCACGAGTTTTTGAGTTCCTCCAAAGAAATGTTTTCCTTTGTTTTAGGAGTCAAGTCATCTTCATCTTTGGGTTTATAAGAAAAAGAGTCCACTTTATTAAAAATCAATATAGTTGGTTTTTCCTCTTTGTCTATCTCTAGTAATGTTTTGTTTACTACCTCTATTTGTTCTTCGAAGTTAGGATGAGAGATATCCACTACATGTAATAACAGGTCAGCCTCTCTTACTTCGTCTAATGTAGACTTAAATGATTCGACAAGATGAGTAGGCAATTTGCGGATAAAACCTACAGTGTCGGATAACAGAAATGGGAGGTTGTCGATGATAACCTTTCTTACTGTCGTATCCAGTGTTGCAAAAAGTTTGTTTTCCGCAAAAACTTCCGATTTGCTTAGCAGCGTCATGAGGGTTGATTTTCCCACATTGGTATATCCGACTAAGGCAGCACGTACCATTTTTCCTCTGTTTTTTCTCTGAGAAGCCATTTGTTTGTCAATACCTTTCAGCTCTTCTTTTAGGAATGCTATCTTGGTAAGAATGATACGGCGGTCGGTCTCCAACTGAGTTTCCCCCACACCACGCATCATTACACCTCCCCCTCGCTGACGGTCTAAGTGAGTCCATAAACGGGTCAAACGTGGAAGCAGATATTGATATTGTGCCAGTTCTACCTGTGTCTTGGCATAAGCAGTTTGGGCACGCATGGCAAATATATCGAGGATGAGGCTTGTACGGTCAAGAATTTTCACTTGCAATTCCTTCTCTATATTCCTTATCTGCTTGGGAGAAAGTTCATCATCGAAAATGACTAGACCGATCTCATTATCTTCCATATATTGCTTTATTTCCTGTAATTTTCCTGTCCCTACGAAGGTAACGGGATTTGCCTTTTCAAGCTTTTGTGTGAATTTTTTTACAGGAACGATACTCGCCGTTTCGGCCAGGAATGCAAGCTCATCGAGGTACTCTTTTACCTGTTCTTCTGTTTGGTATTGAGTGATAAGCCCTACTAGAACTGCATGTTCGTTTTTTGATTCTGATATAATAAAGTCTTTCATATAATCTTTTAATCTCTAAAGATTTTAAATCCTATTTGTACTCTAACTCCAAAGTTCCACCTTTGAGAATGTCATTGTGGTTTATTCTGAAGTCGGAGATAATTTTTCCGTTATACTTCACCTGTCTGATTATAGCATCAGGTGATTTACGGTTCTTAGTTGTAATGTTTAATTTTTTTCCGTTATCCAACTGTATGGTAATATTATCATAAAGCGGAGAAACGATCTCGTACCACGGTTCGCCTACTACCAGAGGATATAATCCTATCGTAGAGAATACATACCATGCACTCATTGTGCCATCGTCTTCGTCCATTTCAGGCATGTATCCTTTCGGTTCTGTCTTAAAAGGCTTACCATGATAAGGCGTCGGATATTCGGCATTCCCTCCATACAGGTGGTTCAAATCTTCTTTTATGATGCGTCTTACATTCGCCTGAGCTTTATCGTATTGTTGCAAGCGATTGAAAATGTACGGAGCATGTATTCCCGGTTCGTTTCCTTGATTAAACAGATTGTTGTCAAAGAAATAGGTGAGCTGCTTCGCTAAGATGTCTTGTCCTCCTGCAATGTCAGCCATTTCGTTCAGATATTGAGGCAAAGCCCAGCGATATTGCCAGCGTGTACCTTGATAAAGTCCGCTGCCTCGCATCTTAGTAAAAGAATCGTCAATGTTATTAAAATCTGTATTCCATGTTTTTATAAATGTGCTTTTTGCTTTGTCGCTATAGTAATTAGCGTCATCCGTTTTGTTTAATATCTCCGCTATCTGAGCCATAGCCCACCAGTCGATACAGCTCTCCAGTGTCTGATCGGGACGATTGGTAGGGAGATTGTCCATTTCCTTTTTTATTCCATCGTAAGCTTCAGCTAAATTGATATTGGTAATTCCTTTCTTATACGCATCCAGTAACACAACTTGTGAATGCTCGGTACGCACTGTCGGGGTTGATTCGAAGTCTGTAGCCCAATCTTTTTTGCCGTATATATACAGATTACACAAAGAGTTTGCAATATCTCTCATCGATTTCGAATCGAGTAGGGTGATCAACGGAAATTTGGTGCGATATGTATCCCACATAGACCAGCAACTGTAATATGTATAATCCTTTTTTTGCTGTACTTCTCCATTTGTAGCCAAATACTTTCCGTCGATCGACGTCGTATTTGCCGGACTAAGAAATACTCTGTACAGAGAGGTGTAGAATAGTTTCTTTTCGTCTTCGCCAGCTCCTTTTATTTCTATTCGCGATAAGATGTTTTCCCATGCATTACTGGCTTGTGATTTTATTTGTTCAAAAGAAAGGCTTTTTATCCCTTCGTTTTCTAAACGAGCTGTTTCTGTGCTAATCGGAGAAAGTGCAATTCTTACTTCTATTGGTTGACTATCAGTGTTCCCAAAAGAAAGCTCTACATCTTGCTCGTACTTTGCATTTACTGTAAAGGGTTTACTTATGCTTATGTTGAAGTATAGTTTGTAAGCACCATGATCGCATGTATTGCCTGCATGTATATATCCTTGTATTTCCCTGTCTGAAACAATCTCATAATCACAGCCCAGTACTCTGGTGAAAGATGATGCAAAATTTATCGACATTTTTTGCGTCTCTTCCTTTGGGTACTGATAACGTTCTATAGCTACATTGTGAGTTGCTGTCAATTCTGCTTTTATTCCATTGGTAAGAGTGGTGGTATAGTAACCCGGAGTAGCAGACTCTAGTTCTTTATTCATACTGATGCTAACGTCTTTCGCTACAGGTTTGATGCTTAAATTGCCTCCTGCGCCACTACATCCGATACCAGATATACGATTGACCGAGAACCCGGAAATCTTACTTACATCATAATCGTATCCGACATGAGTTCTGGGATCAGAATCGGGACAAACTCTCGCCATACCGTACGGAACACATGCGGCAGGATCTACCTGTCCGTTATCTCCGGCTGTACCCATAAAGAGATAAACATATTCGTTCTTTGACTTTCCTTGTTGAGCAAAGAGATTATTTGTATTTATTAGTATCGAGCAGAATAGAATAATCAGAATGAGCGATGGTTTATAGAATCTCATAATTAAAGTTTTTCGCACAGAATTTGGTATAATGGGCTAAAGGTAAGAATAATCTGCAAGAGGTAGCAGTGCATAGATATTAAAAAAGAGCCTGCATTGTAGGCAGACTCTTCTGTATCTTTTTCGTACTTTGTTGTAGGATAAAGAATTAAGCTTTGTTAGATACAACTCTTTTTTCTTTGATTCTAGCTTTCTTACCTGTAAGACTACGAAGGTAATACAATTTAGCACGACGAACTTTACCCACTTTGTTTACAGTGATACTGTCAATAAATGGTGATTCGATAGGGAAAATTCTTTCTACACCGATGTTGTCAGACATTTTACGAACAGTGAAACGTTTTTTTGTTCCGTGTCCTGCAATTTTAATAACCACACCGCGGTACTGCTGAACACGTTCCTTGTTACCTTCTTTGATACGGTAAGCAATTGTCACTGTGTCACCACTTTTGAATTTAGGAAACTCTTTTCCTGTAGCAAATGCTTCTTCTGCAACTTTAATTAAGTCCATGATTATATATGGTTTTGTTGTTAATATACGCAATATACACGAGCACCTCCCGTCAGAGATTACGCAAAGCGGATGCAAAGATAACGATATTTCCGAAAATTGCAATACCTTAACCCCTATTTTTGAAACTATTAGGATGGGCGTCAGAAGGTATATTCCATTCCTATTCCGTAGCAGTTATCTCCTATATTTGGAGCTATCGCCAGAGTATGTTTCGAATTTAAGTGGTTCGGGTATAAAATTTTATTGATTGTTGGCAATAAAAGATAACTGGCTTCGACACTGAATATGCCTATACCGGCTCCCATTAAAACATCACTTACCCAATGCCTTTTGTTAAGTACACGCAATGCGCCTGTTGCGGAAGAGGCTATATATCCGCTAAAAGCTATGTAGGGTGATTTGCCTATATACTCACGGAACAGTATGTGTGCACCGACAAAACTTGTAGCCGTATGACCCGACGGAAATGAATTGCGTGTCGACCCGTCAGGTCTAAGTACTCCGGTACTGTTTTTTAGAATGTTCACAGTTCCCGCCATCAGAAGGTGAGACGTAGCCATTATGATCGTTACATCTTTCAGATCGTGATTACCTTTAATTCCCGCAAGATTTAGTGCATATACAGAAACGGCAGGAGCAAACTGTAGATAATCATCATATATCATCTTATTCTTAAAATGCTCGCCTACCTCATTGTTTGTGCTTTTGTCCAGATCTTTAAGCATATGATTCTCGTGTGCCATGATGCCGTAAGCGATAAATAGAGTAGGGGCTATTAATCTGGGATACGTTGAGTTAAAGCTTATTTGTTCAATATTTAATTCTGGGATTTTATTTTCCCATTTGTCGGAGTCGATATTTAAAGGAACCTGAGATGATGCAGATAAATCTATTTTAGGAAATAATGTCTTGTCGGGCAAAGAGCTGCTTTGTAATAATTTCGGTTTGGATGTAATTAACGGCTTATATTCTTGGGCATACAAATATATAATGCCTGTCTGCGTGAATAGTATAATGATAAAAAGACTTACTTTTCTAAGCGCATTCATATATGTCAAATTTGATAGTTTATTGATGATAAATATATAACGAAGAAGTTTTTATTTCGTTATTTATTGGATATATTTTAAGGTTAAATAATCATAACACAAGGTATTATATCTTTGTTAATCTATGTTTAATTAAAGCTTCTTATTGGTTTTATAAGGCTTATTCGTTATACTTTTGTATGTATACAGGAGAAAAAGACTTTTAATTTATTATCAAGCATAAGATGAAAATAAAATATATAGCAGCTGCAACTGCATTTTTTGCAACGATATGCCTCAATGTTGCTGCTTTGGGAAGTAAAACAACGACCCTTTACGATACGGTCGATAAAGAAAAAATGGGACATTGGGTCGACTCGGTCTATAATCAAATGTCGCTGGATGAGCGTATCGGGCAGCTTTTTATGCCTATTGTCAGCGGAGATAATACAGAGTCGAATAAAAACACAATAAAAAACCTGATAACGAGCCAGTATATCGGCGGGCTTTTGTTTTCTAAAGGCTCTCCCCAAAATCAAGCAGAACTCACCAATTATGCGCAACAGGTGGCTAAAACTCCTTTGATGATCTCGCTCGATGGCGAGTGGGGCTTATCCATGAGGTTGGATAATACAACACAGTTTCCTCGCAATATGATGCTTGGGGCAATTCAAAATGATTCCCTGTTATATTATTATGGTCTCGAAGTTGCCCGACAGTGCCGACAGATAGGAGTGCAGGTTAATTTTGCTCCGGCACTCGATGTTAATAGCAATCCCAATAACCCTGTGATAGGGAACCGTTCGTTCGGTGAAGACCCCGACCGTGTAGCCCAACTTGGTGTTATGTATTCGAAAGGCTTGGAAGCCGGCGGTGTGATGGCCGTAGCGAAACATTTTCCGGGACATGGCGATACATCCACTGACTCTCATAAAACTTTGCCTACCATTACGCATGACAAAGACAGGCTTGATGATTTTGAGATAAAACCTTTCAGAAAATACATTGATGCAGGTTTGTCGGGAATGATGATCGGGCATTTAAATATTCCTGCTCTCGATCCTAAAAGACAACCCAGCTCTCTGTCTGAACCTATCACTACGAAGCTGTTGCAAAACGATCTTGGCTTTTCGGGATTGATCTTTACAGATGGTTTACAGATGAAAGGGGTTTCGGGAGAAGATAACTATTGTGTGAGGGCTTTGTTAGCGGGCAATGATGTTCTTCTCGGACCGGTTAATACAGCAAAAGAATTCAATGCGGTAAAGAAAGCGATAGTAGATACCTTACTCACGGAATCGCAAATAGAGGTTAAGTGTAAGAAGGTATTGGCATATAAATATATCCTGGGTTTGAATCATGTCACGACTATAGAAGCTTCAGGGCTTATCCAAAGCCTGAATAATGCGAACGCCGAGTGGATAAACCGAAACCTGCATAGGGATGCGATGACATTGATAAAAGATGATGATAAAATCGTCCCGCTAAAGGGGCTTGATAAGAGAAAAATTGCCGCGATATCGATAGGTGCTTCAGTGGACAATACATTTCATAATATATTGAAAATGTATGGGGATGTTACCTGCTTCAATGTTTCGGATAGTGATGCCCTTTTACAACTCAAAAAAATACTTGAGCCATATAATACAATTATAGTGTCGGTGCACACTACAAGAACAAATTTTAGTACTGCTATACAAAATGTGATGCAAGGAAAAGAAACTGTACTAGCCTTTTTCCTTAATCCTTATCGGATAGCGGCTTATGCATCTGCTGTCAAAAATGCCGATGGGGTTTTGCTGGCTTATGAAGATACTGATCTGGCTCAGAACTATGCTGCTCAAGCTATATTTGGAGGCAATGCTATTACAGGAAAAGCTCCTGTGACAGTGAAAGGAGTGTTTAAGGAAGGAAAAGGGATCAATACTAAAAAGATAAGACTAAGTTATACTGTGCCCGAAGATGTAGGCATAGCAACAAGCCGACTGGATGGTATAGAGACTATTGTACAGGAAGGTATAAAAGCACAGGCTTTTCCCGGATGTCAGATATTGATAGCCAAAGATGGAGAAGTTATTTATAATAAGTCATTCGGCTCATTCGAATATGATGGCAAGCAGAAGGTAACGAATACCGACTTGTACGATCTTGCCTCCATGACGAAGGCTACAGCTACCGTTCCTGCCGTGATGAAATTGTATGACGATGCCAAATTGAAACTCAATACAGCTATTAGTAACTACGTATCTGCCCTGAAAGGTACGGAAAAATCGGATATAACAGTCCGCGATGCTCTCTTGCATGAAAGCCGACTTCCGGCCTTTATCCCTTACTATATGAATGCGATAGACGAAGATAGCTATGAAGGTAAATTGTTTAATCGTACACAGACTTCTCTTTATTCTGCTCAGTTTGATGCGAATACATGGGCTCGTACAGATTATAGATTTAAACCTTCGATGGTGTCTCAAACCCCTAAAGCGGGTTTCTTGCCTTTAGCTGAGGGACTTTACATCAACGAAACTTATTCAGATACTATTATCTCTGAAATAGCGAAGTCGAAATTGTCTAAAAGGAAACAATATGTGTATAGTTGTCTCAATTTCATGCTACTGAAAGAAGTTGTAGAAAAAATATCGAAAGAGGATTTGAATACATTTGTACAGGAAAACTTTTTCAGCAAGCTGGGTGCTACAACAACAACTTACAATCCGTTGACAAAATTCGATAAGCAAAGGATTGTTCCTACCGAGAAAGATGACTTTCTACGCAAACAACTCTTGCAAGGCTATGTACATGACGAAGGTGCAGCTTTTATGGGTGGAATATCGGGTAATGCAGGCTTATTTTCGGATGCGAATGATATTGCCAAACTGTATCAAATGTGGCTGAATATGGGTACGTATGGCGGTGAGGAGTATTTGTCGCCAAAAACTTGTCAACTGTTTCTTCAAGCAAAGAGCGGAATTTCACGCCGTGGGCTCGGATTTGATAAGCCGGAAACAACCACCGGCAAATCGAGTCCGACAGCATTAAGTGCTCCTGCCGGCACATACGGACATACAGGTTTTACAGGAACTTGCTTTTGGGTCGATCCCGATAATAATTTAATTTATATATTTTTGTCGAACAGAGTGAACGATAAACGAACTCATAATGCGATATCTACTTTAAATATACGTACACGTATTCAGGAAGAGATATATTCGGCGATGAAAAAAGGAACTGTATCACAAGAAACAAATATAACTAATACTAATACCAATGACAAACAAAAGACTGACGCTGAATGACGAATTGAAACCATTTTTTAGTACCGAAAACCAATTAATATGGGATTTGATAATAGAAAACAAAACCGAAGAATTGCAACCGGTATTATCGGAAGAAGATGAGTTTATAAATAAAATACTTGCCGAACTTTTTACAGAGGGTAAGAGCGATACACTAGATGTATACGATTTTGTAACGATCAAAGAGCCTAATAGCAGTTTATTCAGAGATTTGGTTCGTTTCATTTTTGCATCAGATATCAATGGAAATTATGATGAAATAAAAGAATCGATCTTGAATAAGATTTTCGATTTTACACCCGATATGATTGAGCAGTTGCAAAAGGAGACTCAAGGATATCCTATGAGGCCTGTTTCCGAAGTTGTAATCAAAGAAGCTTCATCGATTCGCATGTCATTGAATACATTGGCTTATTATTTTCGTGAAAAAGAAGATGTTGAAGGATTGCACTTCGCTACGGTTATGAGAACCAAGCTTACGTTGTCTATCATGAGTAACTACAAAAATATAGTGGGACATGATATGATAGAAGCTGCTAAAATAAAGGAACGGGTGGGAGAGACGGAAGCCGCTCTTGTTTTTTATAATGCTGCCCGTGAGAATTTGAAAAATGAACTGCATTGGTTTGTTGAAAGTCCGGAGATGGGAGCTAGCGAAGATGATGTGATCATGCTACAATCTCTTAAAGAAGCATATCAGTCTATCGACAGATTAAAGAATACAGCGGAGTTTGTGCAAACATGTGAAATTATCGACGAAATATTGAGCAGAGAATATGTTGAGTATGACTTCGATGAAGAGGATGAGGAAGATTAAAAAATATATATTTCTATATTGCTGTCTTCTGTTGTTACCTTGTGTTTTATTTGCTCAGCAGCAAAAGACAGCATTTATTAGTCTCGAAGAATATCTGCAAACGCAGGAGCTGGTAAATGTCAATGCTCTGGATAGCAGTATTCGTGTAGATTTGAAGTATGCAACAACAGATAACTTTACAAAAACAATTCTTTACGATTCGTTGACAAATATATATCTGCATCCTTTTGCTGCAAAAAAGTTGGTAGCAGCACAAAAATATTTGAAGACTCTCCACCCTGATTATAGTTTATTGGTTTATGATGCCGTACGTCCTTTAAGTGTGCAGCGTAAGATGTATCGGGTGGTGCAGAATACCAAATATGCGGCTTATGTCGCAAACCCTTCACGCACAGGTCTTCATAATTATGGAATGGCAGTAGATCTTACTATTTGTAACAAAAAAGGTGTACCTTTGGATATGGGTACTCCCTTCGATTTTTTTGGTGGTGCTGCCGGTATCAATAAGGAGGCTGAATTGGTGCAACGAGGGGTTCTTACAAAACAGCAGGTCATAAATCGTGAATTATTGCGCAAAGTGATGAGGCATGCCGATTTTTTGACTATACGTGGCGAATGGTGGCACTTCAATGCTCTACACCTTATAGAAGCCCGCAAGTTGTATAAGGTTATTGAATAACGACTTTTCTTTTTCTTTCGAAGGATATTTTGTAACTCTAAAATAATAAGCACATGAAAAGGATTTACACAGTTTTACTTGTATCATTTGTTTTGAGTATGTGCGCACAGAACGTTAACGCACAATTTGTGGTAGCGCAAGACACTGTTCGCGGACGAATTGACTTTTGTCCTCGTTTTGGAGATTTGCATAACGCTGTAGAGATTCCCAACGATTCTGTTTTTTATATGCTGCCTATAGATCAGAGTACAGATCCGTGGCGTCAGGTTTATCGTTATATGCCTGATAGAAGCGTGAGTGGCGGATATATACATGGACGGAAACTGATGCGGGTGGATGATTATGATATAGTAGAAGTAGAGCGTCTCTCGGCTCATGGTAGCATATCTTTCAAGAATGCAGATGTACGAGTCGTTGTTTCCGTTGCCCCTATTAGCCCCAAAGATACATCAGTGAAAAAAGGTGCTGACGGTACGTACATGGTAAACGGTAAAAAGGCTTACGGTGTCTCAAAGTGGTCATCTCCTCAGTTGCACTATAAATCTATTACGGTATCTATAAAAGGGCGGAATATTCCTGTTCCTCAGAGGATATTCGAGCATTTGCTTGAGCCAGATATTGAAGATATGGTTGTGTATTATAATCCTCGCAAACAAATCGTTTATATGCAAGTCAACAATGGTGGCACATCGGCTTCTTATACCGCATTGCTCACTGTTTCGATTCGGGGAGCACTAAGTCCGTATGTATTTTATCCATCTATGAATAGGTAAGAGCAGATTGATAGTCTTTTTATCCTTCTCTCCAATTTGAAAGATTTGAGTATATAGATAATTTCTTTTTTAAGAATTTATCTTATAACAAAAGGTCTTTGAAATGATTGTATGTCGATTTTGTAGTGTGCGGCAAAAAGTGACACAGCAAAAGAGTGCGAAACCTGTTACTTTTTAACAATTTAAAAAAAGGGTAATTGGATTGAGGGTGTTGATTGAGAAGGAATTTACTTCTTTAATATTCCTGTTTGTTGAAAGATAGATAAGGTGATATAGAGCAATATTCCTGCTGCTATTCCTAGTACTCCGATTGTTATTGTAGCTACGATAACGAATGCTGCTAGAAAATAACGATACTCGTTTCCTTTAAACTTGATGTTTTTTATCTTCAACGAGAACATTGGAATTTCCGATACCATGAGTAATGAGAATACTACAATGGCAACCAGAAAAGTGTATATCAACGATGGAGTAATCATCGGAACTTTGTATGCAAGACCATAACAGAAGCTAACCCAAAACATAGCATTAGCCGGAGTGTTTAACCCGATAAAAGACTCGCTCTGTCTTTCATCTACATTGAACTTTGCTAAGCGCAAAGCTGAAAAAATAGCGAGTAAGAATGCTATATATGGCAGATATTCTACTATGATCGGATTCTGAGATATGCGTATTGTGTTGTCTGACAGGAAGCGGAAGGCGGCAATGCTGGGGGCTAATCCAAAACTAACCATGTCGGCCAAAGAGTCGAGCTCTTTACCTATTGGGGAATAGGCCTTCAGCAAGCGAGCGGCAAACCCATCGGAGAAATCGAACAGGGCTGCGATGATAACCCATACTACTACCCATGTATATTCTCCCTGAAATGCCATAACGGTGGCTATCGATCCTGAAAGCAGATTGAGAGAAGTGAGTGTATTTGGGATATGCTTTTTCATCTCTTTATGCTCGGAACTTTGCTATTACAGTCTGGTTTCCGGTTACCTTTTGATCCATTTCTACAAGTATCTCAGTACCTAACGGTAGATATACATCAACCCTTGATCCAAGTTTGATGAAGCCGAGGTGTTCGTCTATGCTGCCTGTTTCTCCAACTTGCGCATAGGTTACAATCCGTCGGGCCATAGCTCCTGCTACCTGACGCAGCAATATTTGGTTTTTACCGTCTTCTGTTTCCATGACTACAGTTGATCTCTCATTCTCTGTGCTCGATTTCGGCAGATACGCCGCCATGAAACGTCCATCATGATGCTTAGACATTAGCACTTTTCCGTTGATAGGATACCAGTTTGCATGAACATTGAATGGAGACATGAATATAGATACGATAATGCGTTTATCTTTAAAGTATTCGCCTTCGTACACTTCTTCTATTGCTACTATCTTTCCATCGGCAGACGCTACTACAACACCGTTGCTATCGCCTTTGAATTGCCTATAGGGGCTCCGATAAAAGTTGAGCACTATACCGAAAAAAACAAGTGATGCTCCACCTGCAAGATAGGATAGAAATGTGTGACGGAAGAAATACCAAAGTACCCCGTTTAATACAAACAGGATTATAAAATATGTTGTTAAAACGCCTCGTCCTTCGTGATGAACCTTCATTATTTTGTGATAAACATATTTAATGTAAGGTGCAAAAGTATCTTTATTTGGCGATATATACAAATTTGGAATCTGAATTTTAGTACAAAAGAAAAGAGAGATGAACGAATCACCTCTCTGATGTATGTATTTTATATCTGTTTTATATTTACAGGATATACAGTGAACTGATAGATTCGTTGCTTAATACCCTGCGGATAGCATTTGCAAACACATCAGCCACAGATAAGATAACTACCTTTTCGCACTTTTTAGAATAAGGGATGCTGTCTGTAAATACCATTTCGGTAAGTCCCGATTGGGTTACTCTTTCCGATGCAGGGTCAGACATCACCGCATGACTTGCTATAGCTCTCACCGATCTGGCTCCGCTGGCTTTCATTATGTCGGCAGCTTTTGTTATTGTACCTGCTGTATCTACAATATCATCTACCAGCAGCACGTCCATTCCTGTAACGTCCCCAATGATTTGCATTTCGGATATTTCGTTTGCTTTCTTGCGAAGTTTATAGCATATAACCATTGGCAAACCAAAGTATTTGGCGTACGAGCTTGCACGTTTTGTACCACCCACATCCGGTGTTGCTATTACTAGATTATCGGTATCTAATGTCTTAATATAGTCTACAAATATGGCAGATGCATATAAGTGGTCTACCGGAACATTGAAGAATCCTTGTATCTGGTCGGCATGCAAGTCCATAGTTATTAGTCGGTTGATGCCTGCTGCACTAAGCATGTCCGCAATAAGTTTAGCACCGATAGAAACACGAGGCTTATCTTTGCGGTCTTGGCGAGCCCAACCGAAGTATGGTATTACAGCTATTATAGATGAGGCAGACGCTCTTTTTGCAGCGTCGATCATCAATAGAAGTTCCATAAGATTATCTGAAGAAGGGAATGTGGACTGTATTAAAAAAACCTGACACCCCCTGATTGACTCTTCGTATGAAACAGAGAATTCTCCATCAGCGAAGCGTTCAATTTTCATTTTACCCAAAGGGCATCCAAGGCTAGTACATATTTTTTCAGCTAAGTAACGAGAATTAGTTCCCGAGAAAATTTTGAAAGGTAGATTATTGTCCATCTCTTCTTTAATTTTTTAATCTTTATGGAAAGTTTTTTAATAGATTTATATGAGACTGTAAAATTAGGAAAAACAACACAATTAGCTCATAGAAAATTTAATTATTTTCCCAGAATATTCTTCTATGTTTAAAAACAGGTTCCGATCCCATTGTGGGCTTAATGTGAAATTCTTTTTAGAAAGCAGTTCTTTCGCCTTTTTTATTTCGTGCGGTTTTATTTCCATGTATTCGAAAGCATGAAAAGGGATGTGAACAGAAATATTTACAGGTTTTGAATCAAAATTAGCAACTACAATCAAGAACTCATCTTTGCCAGACCTTAAGAAAGCGTATTGCTTTGTAGAATCGAAGTCCATGTTGCTATAATTAGCATACATCAGATCAAAGAACTTTCCTGTTCTGATTGACTCTTCTTCTTTTGCTATTTTTAGAAGCTGAATATAAAACTTCCGAAGTTTGATCTGTTCCTCATTTAGTCCGCTTTCTGTGAATGTTCCTTTATTCCTCCAGCTTCTTATAGAGTCGACCGACCAATAATCAAAGATGGTTGTACGTCCATCTAGTCCGCTAAAACCTTCTTTATCCATTCCTCGTTCACCCAGTTCTTGCCCGAAGTAAATCATTACAGGATTGGTATTCATTGTTGCGGCTACAACCATTCCCGGAATGGCTTTGAAAGGATTGCCTGCAAAGAAATCTGATGCAATGCGCTGTTCGTCATGGTTTTCCAGAAAGTTTAGCATTTTGGTTTGTAGTCCGTCAATGCTTTGCCAAGAAAAGGTAATGTCCGACGAAGGTTGTTCGTGATTGATTACATTGCGTAGTGTGTCATACAGTCCAACTTTGTCGTACAGATAATCAAACAGTCCCCAATCTACATATTTGTGATACAAGTCGGGGTTATATACCTCTGCAATGAAGATGAGTGTTTTGTTTTTTGCTTTTACCCTTGGTATTACCCAGTTCCAAAATTCAACAGGAACCATTTCCGCCATATCACATCTGAATCCATCTACCCCTTTGGCAGCCCAGAAAAGAAGGATGTCTTTCATCTTGAGCCATGTGTCTGGTGTTGGTATAAAGCAGCTTGTCCTGTTATTGGTATAGTCTATTCCATAATTTAGCTTAACCGTTTCGTACCAATCTGTTATCGATGGCTTATTACTGAAGCAATCGTTGCCGGTTGCTTTAGCCGGATATTCTATATATGCGTTTTCTCCTTGTTGTGTAGGAAATTGCAGTTCTAGTTTCTGATTGGGTATATAATAGAAATTGTTATCCGGGTCGAACGCTACATCTTTATTATCATCTGCTCCCAAGTCTTTTATTTTCTTCGGTTTTGCATCAGAGTGATATTGTCGTGCAACATGATTGGGTACAAAATCAATAATTACTTTCATCCCATTTTTGTGCGTACGTTCTATCAGGTCTTCAAATTCCTGCATTCTATTGTCTACATCTTCAGCCAGATCGGGAGAAACGTCATAATAATCGCGGATCGCATAAGGCGAGCCTGCTTTTCCTTTTATTACATCGGGATGATCTTTTGGTATTCCATTTGCTGTGTAGTCGGTGGTAGAGGCATGCTCAAGTATTCCGGTATACCAAATATGGGTAAATCCCATTTTTTTTATTTCTTTCAACGCCTTATTGTCGAAGGCTGAGAACTTGCCTACTCCATTTTCTTCTATGGTTCCGCTTTCCTTATTCGTGCTGTTCTCGTTGCCGAATAATCGGGGAAGTACTTGGTATATAAAAATCTTTTCTGCCATAGCTGCTAATTTTATTATTGTGCATGTGTTATGCATGTAAGGTTGATATGTGGAAAATCTTTTGTTAAGGCTTCTTTTTTATCTTCAAAAAATTTTGTCGTTAGGTTATATCCTGCCCGATATATTTCTTCAACATGTTCCAGATCAAACATTGAATACTGAGACAAAGATGTCGACTCGATCAGGTAGTCGCATAAGTTTCGGTCTAATAAGGTGTTGGAGCCAGACATGTAGTGGAAAGACCTTTCTGCTATATATTTAATGGAGCTCCTGAATTCTGCTTTTATAATGGGGCTAACATTGACTCCTATAATTTTAACGCAATCTTTGCGTATCGTAGAAACAGGGAAGTTCTTAAATAAACCTCCGTCAACATAATAATGTTGGTTGATTTCCACAGGGCGGAAAATGATAGGTACCGAACATGATGCTATAACGGCCGGTATTAAAGCTCCTGTAGAAAATACCTTTGTTTCGCCATATTCTATATCAGTAGCGACAGTCCGCAGGGGTATTTTCAAATCCTCAAAGGTTTTAGCTCGGAGATGCTTTTTTAGAAATGAACGAAATCCATCGCTTTTGAAAAAGCCTCCATGTGGTATCGTAAATTCAGCAAACTCTCTGAATACTTTCTTTTTGAAGAATGATAGTATTTCCTCAGGAGTATACCCATCCGCATATAATACTCCGGCAAAAGCTCCTGCGCTGGTTCCGGATATAATTTGAGGATAAAGACCAATTTCATTTAGTGCTTGCAATACGCCTAAATGAGCAAAACCTTTGGCACCACCTCCGCTAAGGGAGAGACCTAGTTGATAAATGTTTTTTTCCGGACTCATGCGTTTTGTATCAATATACAAATTTAAGGATATTCTTCTTATTTGCTAATTTGTAGGTATAATAATAGTTACGACGGTGTATGTGAATAATAAAAAAAAGAGCTGTTTTTAATTATTAAAAACAGCTCTTTTTTTTATTCTGAGTAATTGTTACTTTACTTCAAAATCTTGTTTCATATCAATTTCTTCTCCATTTTCATCCATAAAATGATATTCCAGGAATGCCAGATTCTGGTTTGGGATTATCTTTACTCCCATGCCATAACGCCATTTCCATTGCCACTTTAATGAAGGAAAACCTTTATTGATAAATGCTGCTACATACGGATGTATATAGAGTTTGAAATTCTTTACTTTTAGATCTTTTACCAGATAGCTTATTTTCATGCGCAGGGTATCTGTAAACAGTATGGATGGTCTTATTTCTCCTTTTCCAAAACATGTAGGACATGCTTCGGTGGTTGATATCTCCATCTCTGGACGTACACGCTGACGTGTGATCTGCATTAGCCCGAATTTGCTCAGTGGGAGTATATTATGCTTTGCTCGATCATTCGCCATCAGCTCCTGCATTTTGGCCATTAGTTGTGCTTTGTGCTCACCTTCCGTCATATCTATGAAGTCGATTACGATGATTCCCCCCATGTCTCGTAATCTCAATTGACGTGCTATTTCTTCTGCTGCTGCGGAATTCACTTCCCATGCATTATTCTCTTGTCCTGCTTCAGGATTCTTCGACCTGTTGCCGCTGTTCACGTCTACAACGTGAAGGGCTTCGGTATGTTCCAAGATAAGGTATGCGCCATTGCGGAATGTAACTGTTTTTCCGAACAAGGCTTTTACTTGTTTCGTTACATTGAAATTATCAAAGATAGGTAACCCGCCATCATAACTTTTTACAATGTTTTTCTTGTCGGGTGCTATAAATGATATATAGTCCTTAATCTGGTTGCAGGTGTCTAAATCATTGACATGGATTTCCTGAAAGGTAGGATTGAAGATGTCTCTCAGTAAGGCCACAATACGGCCTGTTTCTTCAAAAACGAGGGTTGGAAGTTTATTTTTCTGAATCTTAGGAAGATTGTCCTCCCAACGTTTTACCAATGTTTTCAGTTCTGTATCCAGATCGGCTACCTTTTTTCCTTCAGCTACGGTTCTTACTATTACTCCGAAGTTTTTTGGTTTTATGCTTTGTATAAGTTGTCTTAGACGAGCACGCTCCTCTTTCGATTTAATTTTTTGAGAGACAGATACTTTGTCGTTGAATGGAATGACAACTAAAAAACGGCCGGCTAGTGAAAGCTCGGCTGTGAGGCGGGGGCCTTTTGTTGATATAGGTTCTTTGGCTATTTGTACCAGTATTTCTTGTCCTGGTTTTAGAACGTCGCTGATAGACCCATTTTTGTCTATGTCTGCTTCCATTTTCATCTTCGAGATGTTAGGAAACTTTTTCTTATCAGCTAAAGCCTGTTTGTAAAACTTATCAACGGATTTGAATTGAGCACCTAGATCTAAATAGTGAAGAAAAGCGTCCTTTTTGTATCCTATGTCTACAAAAGCAGCATTTAATCCGGGCATCAGTTTTTTTACTTTGCCGGCATAGATGTTTCCTACCGCGTATGAAGCGTCTCTTCCTTCTTTTTGCAGTTCGACAAGTTTCTTGTCTTCCAAGACTGCTATTGAGACTTCATTGGGCTGAACATCGACTATTAGTTCGCTATTCATAACTATGTTTTAGAATTAAAAATAAGATTTAAATTCCCTATTTAAATCTGATAGTAGAGTTTACTTCTTTATGTATCAAGAAGCTTTTTCATTAAATACACAAAGAACAAACTTAGAAATTCAACAATTTGTAAGTTTGTTCTCGTATATTTCATTAAATAAAAGAATTACAGATTATTTTTTCTTTTTGTGTCTGTTCTTTCTTAATCTTTTTTTGCGCTTGTGCGTAGACATTTTATGTCTTTTTCTTTTCTTTCCGCTTGGCATGTTATTTATATTTAGAAATTAATTTAATAAAAAGGCGAAATTACTTTCTCACTTGAGTTATGAATGTCTTGGCAGGTTTGAATGCCGGAATTGAGTGAGCAGGTATGATGATAGTCGTATTTTTAGAGATGTTACGAGCTGTTTTTTGAGCTCTTGTCTTCACTATGAAACTACCGAAACCTCTTAAATAAACGTTTTCATTCTTGCTTAGTGAGTCTTTTACAACATCCATGAATGATTCAACTGTTTTTAATACAGTGGCTTTGTCTATTCCTGTATTTTTCGCAATTTCGTTAACGATGTCAGCTTTTGTCATTTTCTTATCTTTTTAAATTCGAAACAATTAATTTTTTGGACTGCAAATATATAGCTTTTTATTTACCTTTGAAACAAATAATTATCATTTTTTCTCCTAGATAAAGAAATTAACGTTCAACTATAGCTTGTTTTGAGCGGATATTAATGTGTTCTAAAATGAATATGGAAAAAGATTTAAGATTAAGCTCTATATTAATAAGGTGGTATGATGCAAATAAGAGGGATTTGCCATGGCGTAATACGTCCGATCCGTATGCAATATGGCTTTCAGAGGTTATCTTGCAGCAGACACGTGTAGATCAAGGTTACTCCTATTATAATAAGTTTATACAAAAATATCCGAAAGTAGGTATGTTGGCAATGGCTGACGAAGATGAAGTATTGA
The DNA here is from genome assembly GCF_035323175.1 of Dysgonomonas sp. NCBI lineage: Bacteria > Pseudomonadati > Bacteroidota > Bacteroidia > Bacteroidales > Dysgonomonadaceae > Dysgonomonas > Dysgonomonas sp. The sequence goes on from NZ_DAOKYH010000020.1 coordinate 21,105, forward strand.
AGCTTTGGCAGGGGCTTGGTTATTATAGCAGGGCGCGAAACCTTCAGGCGGCAGCGAAGTCGATAGAGAAGGATTATAATGGTGCTTTCCCCCGCGAACATAAAGATGTGTTGAAGTTGAAGGGGGTAGGCGATTATACTGCGGCAGCTATAGTTTCCATTTCTTATAACCAGCCTTATGCAGTGGTAGATGGTAATGTGTATAGAGTGTTGTCACGTATTTTTGCTATTGACGAACCCATCGATAGTGGCAAAGGTAAAAAAGTATTTGCAGAATTGGCTCAAGAGTTGCTCGATGATGCTAATGCAGGCTTGCATAATCAGGCAATAATGGAATTTGGGGCATTGCAGTGCGTCCCTGTTTCTCCTCGTTGTGATATTTGTCCTGCTTCGTCAATGTGTTTGGCGTATGCTCAAAACAAAGTAGCACAATATCCTAAAAAGGCGGGTAGGCAAAAAGTGCGAAACCGTTATTTTAATTATTTTGATGTCCGACACGGCGAATCTATGTATTTGCGCAAACGAAGCGATAAAGATATTTGGCAGAATTTATACGAATTGCCGCTTGTGGAGACGGAAAAAGAACTGACGATTGAGGAATTGCAAAAAGATGAAAAATTTAAAGCGTTGTTTGAAGCTGCTTCGAACGTTAAGGTGCAATACATCAGACAAATAAAACATGTTTTGTCGCATCAAATTATTTATGCAATATTTTATAAAGTAGAAGTGTCGGAAATTCGATTGGATAAAGATTATCTCAAGATCGCAGCAGCCGATATCGACGATTATCCGGTTTCGCGATTGGTGCATAAATATCTGGAACAGTTATGACTTATATATTCTAGGGCTTGTGTAAGATCGAAAAAAAATTAACTTTGTAATCAAATAATAGAGCGATATGGATAAAATATCATTGATTGTCCCGTGCTACAATGAAGAACAGGCCCTTCCGTATTTGTATAAAGAAGTAGTGAAGCTTGCGGAAGAAATGCCTGATCAAGAATTCGAATTTATTTTTATAAATGATGGCTCAAGGGACAAAACCTTAACAGTAATTAAAGAACTAAGAGAGTCGGACGAAAGAGTCCATTTTGTGTCTTTTTCCCGCAATTTCGGTAAAGAAGCGGGTATATATGCCGGCTTACAAGCAGCTACCGGAAATTATGTATCGTTAATTGATGCAGACTTACAAGACCCGCCGTCCTTGATAAAGGAAATGTATGAAACCTTAAAAGCAGAAGACTATGACTGTGTGGCTACCCGCCGGGTAGACCGAAAAGGGGAACCGCCTATCCGATCGTTTTTTGCCAAGCAGTTTTATAAGCTAATAAATAAGATATCAGATACTGAAGTTGTAGACGGAGCTCGTGATTTTCGTCTTATGACGCGGCAGATGGTTGATTCTATATTGGAAATGGGCGAATACAACCGTTTTTCGAAAGGTATTTTCGGTTGGGTCGGATTCAAAACAAAATGGATTGCCTTTGAGAATGTGGAACGTGTGGCCGGAGAAACAAAATGGTCATTTATCGGATTGTTTTTGTATTCTCTGGAGGGGATAATTGCATTCTCTACCCGCCCGTTGATTATTGCATCCGTTTTTGGTATCCTTTTTTGTATAATAGCATTCATTATGATATGCTTTATTATCTTCAAAAAGATATTGTTCGGTGATCCGGTGCAAGGTTATGCATCTACTTTGTGTATCATTTTCTTTATAGGAGGAATCCAGTTGTTTTGCCTTGGTATTTTGGGGCAATATTTATCAAAAACATATATGGAGGCAAAAAAACGACCTATTTATATCGTAAGAGAGCGGGCTTAATTCGCTATTTTGCAATCTATAGTTGCCAAATTTGCATAATTTGGCGTTTTATTTTTTGCGTTTCTGAAATAAAAGATTAATTTTGCGCCGATTGTCAGGAGGGCTCTAACCGAGTCTGTGTCTCATGCCTGTAGCAAAACGCTATGAATATTATCAAAAACTAAAGACAATCGATAGAAAAGTCTTAATTTTAATATAAAAATATGAGTTCTTCCGCTCTTTTTTTAGTAGTTTTCTTAACTGGAATCACACTCGTTTGTGCCGGATTAGGCATGGCCTTACTGTTATCACCAAAATCTTTCAATCCTCAGAAAGGAGAACCATACGAATGTGGTATCCCTACGCATGGAACTTCCTGGATGCAGTTTAAGGTAGGTTATTATCTGTATGCAATTCTTTACTTAATGTTCGACGTTGAGGCTATATTCCTTTTTCCTTGGGCTACAGTTGTAAGGCAATTGGGTGAACCCGGTCTGTATTGTATATTGTTTTTCGTAATAATATTGGGTCTGGGCTTAGCTTATGCCTGGAAGAAAGGAGCATTAAAATGGAAATAAAGAAAATATATATAAAAGGTATTCCTAACGAGGAGTTCAAGGACAATGAATACCTTGAGGATTATGTCAAAGAACTCAACGAAGGCGGGGTTCCTGTTGTAGTAGGTAAGCTTGATGACCTGATCAACTGGGGACGCTCAAATTCAGTGTGGCCATTAGCTTTTGCTACAAGTTGTTGTGGTATTGAGTTTATGGCTTCGGCTGCAGCTCGTTACGATTTGGCACGCTTTGGGATGGAGGTAACTCGCAACAGTCCGCGTCAGGCCGATACAATGGTGGTGGCCGGTACGATTGTGCATAAGATGGCTCCGCTTTTGAAACGTGTATATGATCAGATGGCAGAACCAAAATATGTAGTTGCGATGGGTAGTTGCGCTATTTCGGGAGGTCCATTTGTAGATTCATACCATGTTGTGAAGGGTATTGATGAAATAATTCCTGTAGATGTATATGTGCCGGGATGCCCTCCGCGTCCGGAAGCTTTATTTTATGGCTTGATGCAATTGCAACGTAAGATAAAAGTAGAGCGTTTTATGTTCCGTAAAGGACACAAGAACATCAAACGGGATAAATAAGAATAATATAGAACTGAGATCCCTTACTTTTCCTCAAAAGATTAAGAAACAAAGAGACAATGGAAAATATCAAGAAGGTAATACTCGAAGCTGTACCTGAAGCGGTTATTGAAGATAAAACACCTTTAACTGTAACTGTAGAACCTAATAAACTACGTCATTTAGTAAAAGCACTTCGCAACTATGCTGAAATGCCTTTCGATTACTTGGCAATGTTAACAGGGACTGATGAAGGAGAGATGCTGATGGTAACTTATTTGCTGTGTCCTTCAACAGATTTGTCGAAAGAAATAGCAGTAAAAACAGGAACAGCAGATCGCGTAAATCCATTATTGTATACAGTTACCGATATCTGGGAAACTGCACACTATAATGAGCGTGAAGTTTTTGCCATGCTGGGTATTCGCTTTATCAACAACCCTGATATGCGCCGTTTCTTTCTCAACTCAGACTGGGTTGGTTTTCCATTGAGGAAAGACTATGATGCGAGTCCTGTAAAGAATCCCGTATCGATAGAAAGTAAGGATATTATAGATACTGCTCCACGTATTGTAGAAATGCCCGATGGTAAGTTGAAAGAGGAGCGGGTAGATATTTTCGAAAAAGACGATTATATAATAAATATAGGACCACAGCACCCATCCACACACGGAGTAATGCATTTTCGTGTAGCATTGGAAGGTGAGATCGTGAAAAAGATTGATGTACATAGTGGTTACATCCACCGCGGAATAGAGAAGCTGAGTGAGAAACTCACTTATCCGCAAATACTACACTTTACAGACCGCCTTGATTATCTTTCTGCCAACATAAACCGTCATGGATTGTGTATGTGTGTAGAAAAGGCTGCTCAGATAGAAGTTCCCGAAAGAGCTCAATATATACGTACTATCATGGATGAGTTGAATCGTATCGATTCTCACTTGGTTGCATGGGGTACGATGTGTATGGACTTAGGTTCTACCACAGCCTTTATATACGGTATGCGCGAAAGGGAAGATATCCTTAAGATATTTGAGAAAAACACAGGAGGTCGTCTGATTATTAACTACAATGTCCTTGGTGGTGTGATGTTTGATATACAGCCTGATTTCCAGTCGGATGTAAAAGCATTTATACCAGTAATGCGTAAGGCTTTGGTTGAATATGATAAACTATTCACCGGAAACGTGATCGCAGTAGGCCGTATGAAAGGATTGGGACTTCTGTCGAAAGAAGAGGCCATTTCGTATGCTGTTACAGGACCTGCAGGACGTGCATCGGGATTCTCTTGCGATATACGTAAGCATATACCTTATGCGTTGTACGATAAGGTTGAATTTAATGAAGTTATCCGCGAAAATGGAGACTCTTTCGACCGATATTTGAATCGCCTTGACGAAATAGAAGAATCTTTAAAAATCATAGAACAACTAATCGATAATATACCTGACGGAGACTATCTGGCAAAAACAAAAGCGATAATAAAACTACCTGAAGGTGAGTATTATCAGCGAGTAGAAGCCGGACGTGGAGAGTTTGGTGTATATATAGAAAGCCGTGGAGATAAAACTCCTTATCGTCTCAAGTTCCGTTCTCCTTCTATGGCTGCTGTTTCAGCTATGCCATTGATCTGTGCGGATGAGAAGATATCAGACTTTATCGGTATCGGTGGGTCTATGGATTATGTGATTCCGGATATTGACCGTTGATCAAGAGCGTTTTAGGGTAGGGATAGGATAAGCACGGTTTATGCTGCTTTTGTCAGGTCACACCCGACGACTAATTAATTGAATATTTATTTCATCAATATAAGAAGATATATGTTGTTATTTGATTCTCAAGTAGTAGAAGTATCATATTGGCTTAGCCAGTTCGATGTATTTCTGACTAAGAATTTACCTACATGGGCGGTCTTGGCTATAGAGTTTGTATTGGTTGCCGTTGCATTGCTGACTTTATACGCAGTATTAGCCTTGATTCTGATATATGTAGAACGTAAAATCACAGCTTTCTTTCAGGCTCGTTTGGGTCCTAATCGTGTCGGTAAATATGGATTAGTTCAGAGTGTTGCCGATATGGTAAAAATCCTTATCAAGGAAATTATCCATGTAAGACAGTCGGACAGATTCCTGTTTTTTACAGCACCTTTCTTCATGATCATAGCATCTATGCTTACATTCGGAGCATTGCCTTTTGGTAAAGGATTACAAGCTGTAGATTTTAATATTGGAGTATTTTATGTTGTGGCTGTATCTTCACTTGGTATTATTGGGGTTTTGCTGGCCGGATGGTCTAGCAACAACAAGTACTCGATGATCGGTGCTATGCGAAGCGGTGCGCAATTTATAAGTTATGAATTGTCGGCAGGTTTTGCTTTGATGACCATGGTAGTGTTGTCGGGAACAATGAGCTTTTCTAAAATAATAGAAGGACAAACATATCTTCATCAATGGAATATAATTGCAGGGCACGTTCCGGCACTTATAGCATTCATCATCTATCTGATTTCGGGACATGCTGAAACAAACCGTGGACCATTCGACTTGCCCGAAGCAGAATCGGAATTGACAGCCGGATATCACACCGAATATTCGGGACTACAGTTTGGTTTCTTCTATTTGGCAGAATATCTGAATATGTTTATCGTAGCCGGTATTGCCACTACTGTATTTTTGGGCGGATGGATGCCTATTCAGATCCAAGGATGGGATGCCTTCAATGAGGTTATGAATTACATACCATCATTCTTGTGGTTCTTCGGAAAAGCCGGATTTCTTATCTTCCTTAGTTTGTGGGTAAGATGGACATTCCCTCGTTTGCGTATCGACCAGTTGTTGAATCTGGAATGGAAATATTTGCTACCTATCAATCTCTTCAATATTTTATTGATGGTAGTTCTTGTCGTATTTGGTTTGACTCTGAAATAATAAATTATAGTATAAGAAAATGAGTTCAGTTTCAGAATATTTTTCAGGATTATTTGGAGGTATTAAATCTCTTCTCACAGGGATGAGAATTACATGGGGCGAGCTGTGGACTAAGAAGATCACAGAGCAGTACCCTGAGAATAGGGCAACCCTTGTTATTCCCGATCGCTTTCGTGGAGAGTTGACTATGCCTCACGATGAAAACAATGAGCATGCTTGTACTGCTTGTGGTATTTGCCAGATGAATTGTCCCAATGGAACAATACAGGTAATATCGAGATCGATAGAAACAGAGGATGGCAAGAAAAAGAAAGTTCTTGACAAGTATATATACGACCTAGGATTATGTACATTTTGTAACCTGTGTGTGATTACTTGTCCGTCTGATGCTATTAAGTTTGCGAATACGTTCGAAAACTCACTGTTTACTCGTAGCAAGCTGATAGAACAATTGAATAGGGATGGATCTAAACTTCGCGAAAAGAAGAAAGAGCCAAAACCGGTAGTGGATAAGCCTGTGGCTAAAGTGGAAGTTGCTGTTGACAGTGCTGCTCCAGCTCCATCAGCACCTGTTCAAGAGGTAAAAGAAGACAAAGAATAAACAATATACGATAATCAATAGATTATGGCAGAACAAATTATATTTTACATTTTAGCAACAATCATTGTGTTTTCTACTATTATGGCAGTAACAACACAAAAGATTATTCGCTCAGCTACATTCCTGTTGTTTGTACTTCTTGGTACTGCAGGCTTGTACTTATTGTTGGATTATCATTTTCTGATGGCTGTGCAGATTGCTGTATATGGCGGAGGGGTAATGGTACTGTTTATATTCGCTATTTTGCTCACTCACGAGCCGGGAGTAGATGTTAAGTTCGAGAAGCCGGGCAGGATATTTATTTCTGCTTTAGCTGCATTGGCGGGTTTGGCTATTTGCGGACACATTATATTTTACAATGTCAACAAGTTTTATACCTACATCACGCAGAAAGAATTGAACATGCAGGATATAGGTATGGGAATGATGGGAACAGACAAATATCAATATCTGCTACCATTTGAAGCAATAAGTATATTGCTCCTTGCTTGTATCATTGGAGGAATCATGATTGCTAGAAAAAGATAAGAAAAAGAAAGATATAAGTTATGGGTGAGTTTATAACAAATTTTCTGTCCGGGCCGGTGCCAATCGAAGCATATCTGGTTGTGAGCACCATCATGTTTTTTGCAGGAGTATATGGCTTCCTGTCTCGTAAAAATATGTTGATGGTACTGATATCCGTTGAGTTGATGCTGAATGCTACCGATCTAAACTTTGTGGTGTTTAACCGCTATTTATATCCGGGACAGCTTGAGGGATTCTTCTTCACATTGTTTGCAATAGGGATTGCTGCGGCAGAAACAGCTATTGCTATAGCTATTATCATCAATATATACCGTAATGTGAAAAGTATATATGTGGATGAGAATATAACTAAAATGAAAAACTAAGCAGGGAAATAGTAATAAAATATGGAACATTTTGATTTTACATATTCGATACTGATAGTTGCTTTGCCGGCTATTATGTTTCTTATACTCGGACTGGGTGGAAAATACATGAAACCTGTTGTTGCCGGAATACTGGGGACAACTTCTCTGAGTGTAATGACAATACTATCCTACTTGACGGCATATCAATATTTCTTTGTTGTGGGTAAGGTAGACGGAGCCTATCAGGCAATTCATACAGCGGTAAGGTGGCTTACATTTACCGACAAACTGCATATTGATTTGGGTGTTTATCTTGACCCTATTTCGGTAATGATGCTTGTTGTAATCACTACAGTATCATTGATGGTGCATGTATACAGTTTAGGTTATATGAAAGGAGAAAAAGGCTTTCAGCGTTATTATGCCTTCCTTTCACTGTTTAGTTTTGCCATGTTGGGATTGGTTGTTGCAACCAATATTTTCCAAATGTATATTTTCTGGGAGCTTGTGGGGGTATCATCCTTCTTGCTTATCAGTTTCTATTATATCAAACCATCTGCAGTAGCAGCATCGAAGAAGGCTTTCATTGTGACTCGTTTTGCCGACTTCTTTTTTCTTGTAGGAATTTTATTGCTATCATATTTCTCAGGCTCATTCGATTTTACAGATATAACAGCTCAGGGTGCACCGTTTATTGCTACCATGCAAGGTTCATCGTTCTTAGGCTTGTCGATTATATCGTGGGCGATGCTACTTATATTTATGGGTGGAGCCGGAAAATCAGCAATGATGCCATTCCACATCTGGTTGCCGGATGCCATGGAAGGTCCTACACCTGCTTCGGCGTTGATCCACGCCGCAACGATGGTTGTAGCTGGCGTGTTCCTTGTTGCACGTTTGTTCCCTGTGTATGCGTTCGGAGCACCTGATATATTGCATTTTATTGGTTATGTAGGTGCCATCACCGCATTGTTTGCAGCGATTGTAGCTTGTACTCAGACCGACATAAAACGTGTATTGGCATTCTCTACTATATCTCAAATCGCATTTATGTTAACCTCTCTTGGGGTTTCCGAATATGGAGGTCACGAAGGTTTAGGATATATGGCCGGTATGTTCCATTTATTTACTCACGCATTCTTCAAAGCATTATTGTTCTTGTGTGCGGGTGCTATTATACATGCTGTTCATAGCAACGAGATGGACGACATGGGAGGATTGTGGAAAAAATTACCAATTACAGGTGTTGCCTTTGCTGTAGCTTTATTTGCGATAGCAGGTATTCCTTTCTTCTCCGGATTTTATAGTAAAGATGAAATATTAGCTGCGGCATACGAACACAATAAGGTTATATACTTTATACTATCTTTCGCTGCCGGTCTTACAGCATTCTATATGACTCGCTTGTTCCTTCGTATATTCTTCTACGAGAAGAAACACTATCATCACGAACCGCATGAGGCTGGTCCTGCAATGGCTATCCCGTTGATCATACTAGCTATATTTGCGTTCGGAGCCGGATATGTACCTTTCAGCCATTTTGTGACTTCAGACAGAATGCCATACGATGCGCATATTAATATGCAGGTGGCTATAACAAGTGTTGTGATTTCATTAATAGGAATGGGTATTGCATTTAAACTATACTATAAGAAAAATGAAATACCGGATAAGATTGCAACAAGTATCAGTACGTTGTATACATGGGCTTTGCATAAGTTCTATTTCGACGAACTGTGGTTGTTTGTAACCCGTAGCATTATATTCAAGCGTATATCTAAGCCTATTGCATGGTTTGACCGTAATGTTGTAGATGCCTTTATGGACTCTTTGGCATATGTGACTCAGGCTGCTGCCCGTTCTATCAAAGGACTACAATCAGGCTATATTCAGCAGTACGCATTGGCATACTTGTTGGGAGCATTGATTTTGGTTGTGGGTTTTGCCGGATGGCTGATATGTTTTATTTGTAAGTAAGATATAGATTAAAATATAAAACAATGAATATTCTTTCATTATTTGTTCTTGTACCTGTCTTGATGTTGTTAGCATTTATACCATGCCGCAACATTAAACAAATCCGTACCGTAGCGGTAATCGGTGCAGCCATTGAAATAGTATTGGCTGTTGCTTTACTCTTTATGTTCTATGCAGAACGCAGTGCCGGCAATACAGCCGAAATGTTGTTTACTTATGATAAGGTTTGGTTTGCGGCGTTGAATATCCATTACGCTATCGGTGTTGATGGTATTTCGGTCTTGATGCTTTTGCTTACCTCTGTTATTATATTCACCGGAACATTTGCGTCATGGAATATGAATCCGCTGCCTAAAGATTTCTTTATGTGGCTGACCTTACTTTCGGTGGGGGTATATGGATTCTTTATCTCATTGGATATGTTCACGATGTTCTTCTTCTATGAGATTGCTTTGATTCCGATGTATCTGCTTATCGGACTATGGGGAACAGGACGAAAAGAATATTCGGCGATGAAACTTACCCTGATGCTGATGGGAGGCTCTGCTTTCCTTGCAGTTGGTATATTCGGTATCTATTTCAACTCTTCAACAACGGGAGATTATACATTTAATATGCTGGAGGTAGCTGCAAACAATGCAATACCTGTAGCTGCTCAATATTGGATATTTCCACTTACGTTCTTAGGTTTTGGTGTATTGGGAGCTCTTTTCCCATTCCATACATGGTCGCCTGATGGTCACGCATCTGCGCCTACGGCTGTGTCTATGCTTCATGCCGGAGTATTGATGAAACTGGGGGGATACGGATGTTTCCGTATAGCAATGCGCCTGATGCCGGAAGCTGCTCACGAACTTTCATGGATATTCATTATCCTAACAGGTATAAGCGTTATCTACGGAGCATTGGGAGCTATTTCTCAGACTGACTTGAAATATATCAATGCATACTCTTCGGTGAGTCACTGCGGACTGGTATTGTTTGCAATATTGATGATGAATCAGACTGCAATGACAGGAGCTGTGATGCAGATGCTTTCACACGGATTGATGACAGCCCTATTCTTTGCTCTGATAGGAATGATATATGGTCGTACTCATACACGTGATATTCGACAGATGGGAGGGCTCATGAAAATTATGCCATTCCTTAGCGTGTGTTATGTTATTGCCGGTATGGCTTCTTTGGGACTTCCGGGATTGAGTGGATTCGTAGCAGAGATGACAATCTTTGTAGGTTCATTCCAGCATAGTGATCTGTTCCACCGTATATTCACGATTGTTGCCGTATCTTCAATTGTTGCGACAGCAGTTTATATATTGAAAGTAGTTGGCAAAATTTTATATGGACCGGTACAAGATCCGCACCACTTGGAGCTGACAGATGCCGTATGGCATGAAAAAGTGGCTACAGTAGGGCTGATTGTTTGTGTTGCCGGAATGGGATTGTTTCCGAATTGGATTTCCGATCTTATCAGTGCGAGTTTGGCATATATAAAATAAGTAAGGATAAATAGTAAACATTGTAATTTTAAGATATAAAGATGGATTTAAGTAATTATTTGTTGATGAAGCATGAGCTATCACTGATTGTGGTATTTCTCTTACTTATTTGTTATGATTTGTTTGCTTCAGACAACGCTAAGAAATATTATTTTCCGGTAGCTTGTGGCATATTCCTTATACATACAGTTTTTTGTTTCTTTATCAAAGACGACGGAAGCTCTTTTGCCGGAATGTATGTTACAGGCCCTGCTTATCTTACGATAAAGAATATTCTTAATATAGGCGTCTTCCTTATTTTCTTGCAAGCAAACTCATGGCTTAAAAAGCCTGATTCGATATTGAAACGGGGAGAATTTTTTATGCTGACAACCCTTACTCTGATTGGGATGTACTTGATGATATCTTCAGGGAACTTCTTGTTATTCTATATCGGGCTCGAAACAGCATCTTTACCTATCGCATCTTTAGTTGCTTTTAATAAATACAAAAAAGAATCGGCAGAAGCCGGAGCAAAATATATATTTAATGCTATATTCTCTTCAGCAATCATGACATTCGGATTGTCTTTCCTATACGGAGCTTGCGGAACTCTTTACTATACAGATATAGCTGCAAATATCTATTCTACACCACTTGTGGTTATGGCAATGGTGTTTGTTATGAGTGGATTGTTCTTTAAGATATCTTTGGTTCCTTTCCATCTTTGGGCACCAGACACATATCAGGGAGCACCTACTAATGTGACTTTGTATTTATCTACCATATCGAAAGGAGCGGCTGTATTTGCTCTTATGACTATCTTGTTTAAGGTATTCCCTGCATTACAGGATGTATGGCAAAATATAATCTGGATTGTAATCCTTGTTACCATTACTGTTGGTAACTTGTTTGCTCTTCGTCAGAAAAATATGAAACGCTTCCTTGCCTTCTCTTCTATTTCGCAGGCAGGATATATTATGCTGAGTGTATTTACCGGAACATCGGCAGGTATGGCAGCAACTATATTTTATGTATTTGTTTATATCTTTTCCAATCTTGCAGCCTTTGGCGTTATCTCAGCAGTGGAAGATAAAACAGGTAAAGTGAATATGGACGACTATAACGGATTGTATTATTCAAATCCGAAATTAGCGTTGGCAATGATGATCGCCATGTTCTCTCTTGGAGGAATTCCATTTGCCGCAGGATTTTTCAGTAAGCTGTTTGTTTTTATGGCAGCTATGGAACAAGGACACACTTTGTTGGTTTTCTTAGCGTTCCTCAACACTGTTATATCACTGTTCTATTATCTGTTGGTAGTGAAGGCAATGTTTATAAAAAAGGCAGATTCACCTATCGAATCGCTAGATACAGATAAGTATATGAAAGCTTCTTTAGTAATATCAATGATCGGTATTTTTGCCGTAGGTGTAGTAAGTTACTTCTATGAGTATATAGCACACGTTAGCTTTGGTATATATTAAAGAATATTAAAGAATAAAAATAATTCGACAGAAGGCCTTATCTTTGGGACTTCTGTCGAATTTTATGTAATAATAAGGAATCAATATATATGAATTTATTCATTTTACTACAAGCAGCAAACCCGGTGATCGAAATGGCAGATCAAGCTGCACAGACTGCACCTGAAGAAACATATTTTAGTCTTGTACTGAAAGGGGGATGGGTACTTCTACCTATATTTCTTCTGTCGTTACTCTCCATTTATGTTATTATAAACAAGTGGCTTGTAATAAGTCGTCTGGGAAAGAAAGACTCTATTTGGCTGTCTCGCGTTATCGAGTTGGTGAATGAAGGGAAAATCGATAAGGCCTTGAAATTTTGTATAGAACGTCCTTATGCTTCGGCGAAAGTTATTGCCGCGGGATTGAAAGAATTTGAATTGAGTGAAAAAGAGATAGAAGAAGCAATGGAGGTTGAAGCACGCCAACAGGTAAATATCCTTGAAAACCAAATGAACTGGTTGGGAATTACCGCTTCTATTGCACCTATGCTTGGATTTTTAGGAACAATATTTGGAGTTATAAAGATATTTTATGATATTGCACGTACAAATGATCTCGCTATCGATACTATTTCTACCGGATTGTATCAGAAAATGATATGTTCGGCAGCCGGTTTGTTAGTAGGTATTGTTGCATATTCAGGTTACTACATACTCAATGGACGTATTGATAAAGTAGTTGTAAACATAGACAAAGACTCGAACGAAGTGCTTAAAGCTATACGTGCATCTAAGAAGGGAACAATAGTAGCATAATATTTGTTTTGAGTAAAGACATTGAATTAAAATGAAGATAGAACGAAGAAAAACAAGAACAGCCGAGGTATATACTGCATCATTGAATGATATAATGTTCTTTTTATTATTATTCTTTCTTATTATATCCACGATGGTGACACCAGCTGCCATCAGAGTGCTACTTCCCAATGCCGCAACCTCGGAAAAGGTAGTGACAAAGAAAAATATAAACGTAATCATAACAAAAGATTTACGATATTACATTGATGACAAAGAACTACAAAAAAGTGAATTAGAGTCTGCATTGGGCACTGTCCTGGCAAAGGAGAAGGCTGATAACCCAAGTGTAGAAATGAACGTTTTGCTACAAGCCGATAAGTCGTTGAGCTTACAGGATGTTGTAGATGTTATAGATATAGGAAATAAACTTCAGGTGAAGATGGTTCTTTTCACTCAAAAACCTGAATGATTTATACTCAATAATCTTTATATTATAAAGTTTTAAAAAGAGGTGATATAATTTTTTTATCACTGACAGATGCAACACTTCCACAAAAAATGCATCTTTAAAGTGAGGCTTAGCCAATATGAATGAACTGCAAATGATAGCAGGCTGTAAAGAACAAAAGCGGGACGCACAAAAAATGCTCTACGAAACTTACGCTCGTAAGATGTATAGCATATGTCTCCGTTATAGTTCGGATCAGGATGCTGCGCAGGATCTTTTACAGGATGGCTTCATGAAAGTTTTTTCAAATATCGGTTCATATCAGGAAAGAGGTTCTTTTGAAGGATGGATGAAACGCGTATTTATAAACCTTGCTTTAGAAAACTTAAGAAAGAAAAAGTCAATATTTCATTCTTCTGAGGATATCCAAAATCTCCCGGAGGTCGTTGATGAATCAACAGAAGACGATCAGATGTACAGGATATCGGAAACGGAACTATTGAAAATGGTACAAGAATTACCGAAAGGTTACTCTACTGTTTTTAATTTGTATGCTATAGAAGATTACTCCCATAAAGAAATTGCTGATATGCTTGGTATAAGTGAAGGAACTTCTCGCTCACAGTATGTGAGGGCCAGGCAAATATTGCAGGATAGGGTAAAAAAATATGTAAACGAGAGAGTGTAAAGATGATAGAAGATAAAGACAAAATAAAGGATCTATTCTCCTCAAAGTTGAAAGACTTTGAGCCGGAAGTGCCTGCATCCCTATGGGGTGGGTTAGATCAACTTTTGTCTCAGCAGGCAGCACCTGCTGACCCATCTTCTGCGTCCAGCTCCACCTCTTCTTCTTCGGGATCTTCTGTTGCAACAGCCTCTAAGGTCTCTCTAATAAAGACTGCATTGATAACAGTAGGTGTTGCTGCGGCAGTTGTTACCGGTGTACTACTTATTCCGAAAGGTAGTAATTTGGTTGTACCCGAAGAACCAAAAGTAGCTACAATAGAAGAAGTTATTCAGGATACAATCAAGCTTGATGATACAACATTCGTGATTTCTCCACGACCTGCGATAAGACCTATTATAGCAAGAGCCGAGCTGCAGGAGAAGAAAGCGGTTGTTGATGTGCAGGTTTCAACTCCTTCACAAAATCCGGAGAAAGAATCGATTAAACCGGAAAAGAAAGAAGAAGTAAAAGAGAAATCCTTACGCAGTAGTGATGATCATAGGGCGGTGCAACTCTTGCCGAAAAAGAAATCGGGTTCAGGTCTTTCTGTAGGGTTTTCTGCTAATTCAGCTTTATTTGGGCAAGATATCAGTCAAAGTGGTGGACGTTTATTATTCTCTTATCCTACCAGAGGCAGATCTTTCAATGATGCCCTTGCTAAAGAAAACAAAGAATTTAAGTTGCAACATAGCTTGCCGATTTCATTTGGATTGAAGGTTTCTAAAAGCATTACTCCTAATTTATCTTTAGAAACAGGTATTGTTTACACTTATCTTTCTTCTAAGATAACCTCAAATAGTGCCTTTAATATTCGAGAAAATCAATACTTCCATTATTTGGGGGTACCATTAACGTTGAATTATAAATTCTATGAATTGGGTAAGGCTAAATTTTATTTCTCTGCCGGAGGGATGGTGCAAAAAGATATTAAGGGGCAATACGAAAGTAAGATAGCGTATACAGAATCTACCCTTATTGTTATGGGGCTCCCTCGAGATCTTTATTATTCAGAGCCATACTATATGAAAGAATCAATAAAACAGGCTAATCCTCAATTTTCTGCAAATGTAGGGATAGGAGGTGCATATCCTATTTATAAAAAATTGTATCTTTACGGAACGATTGGAGGTGCTTATTATTTTGATGCCGGAAATAAGTACTCCACAATATACTCAGATCGAAAAATTCAATTGGATTTTAATCTGGGTGTTAAGTTCGATTTTTAATATTTACGAATAATTAATTTAAAACATGAAAACATCAATACTAAAATTGATCTGTGGGGTATTCGCTGTAGGGCTTTTATTTTCTTCTTGCCTTGGAGACAGTGATAATAAGATAAATATTAACAATGACTATGTTTTTGTAACCACCAAGAACAGCATGAAAGTAGCCGCTGTAGCAAGTTACAGAACATGGATTGTAACAGATCAGGTAAATGCGTCGAATACTATAGAAGGACAGTATTATACGATGGGTTATTCTATAAATACTTCTCAATCATTGGGTAATGGGGTTTATCAAGGAACCGATTATGGCCAACCTTTGGTTAGAATAGAACAAACCAGTGTAGCCGTTAAAGCTCCGGATAGAGTAGATGACTTTAACCCAACTACATTCACATCTCCATTTCCTTATCCGATAAAAGATTTTTTTGGAGACGGATGGGTTTTTGGAGCTCAGGCACAATTGAAAGAAGGAACTGTTGCAGATATGTATTTTTATTATGACCCTTCTAATCAAAAAGAAGAAGTCAATGGTGTAGTTCAAGAAATAGGGAATAATAAGAT
Organism: Dysgonomonas sp.; assembly: GCF_035323175.1. NCBI lineage: Bacteria > Pseudomonadati > Bacteroidota > Bacteroidia > Bacteroidales > Dysgonomonadaceae > Dysgonomonas > Dysgonomonas sp. Next base: position 37,135 of record NZ_DAOKYH010000020.1, read on the forward strand.
AATTATCGATGTTAGATTTGGAAAAAGACTTGAAGGTAATGGAGCTCTAGGTAGTAGAGCTGTATTATATGTAGCGAAAATGACGCAATTAAGATCGTATTTCCAATATCAGAGTGGAAAATTCAGCTTCAATAATGAAAAAAGTGTTGCTATCCCTATAAAATTCCGTTATAACAAGACCTTGACAGAAAATGGTAAGGATGTTGTAAAAGAAACATTAGATGGAAATTGGAACACCGACTCATCGGCCAAATATCTCCTATACTTTGAGTCAGCATCTTGATAAATAGTATATGATGAAATATATGAGAAGGCACAACAATCGAAAGTTGTGCTTTTTTGTTATAAATAAGTTTTATATTAATATTTAAAAAGACTATAAGGAATGATTGAAGTTGTAGAAGAGTATTTGCCTCAGATTATAGCGTCAGTTTTTATTATATTACTAACGCCACTATCTAAATATGTATCAAGAAAGATAATAATAAAATATGGGCAACTAACCTTAAAGGCTGAAGCCCGAATATTTCAAATAATACAGGTAATCAATATACTGATTAATTTTGTTTGTGTTGTTGCGCTTGCAATTATATGGGGAGTACAACCACAGAATATGTTGGTTGCAGTTTCTTCTATATTTGCTGTTATTGGGGTTGCTTTGTTTGCGCAATGGTCTATCCTCAGCAATATTACGGCCGGTATTATAATTTTCTTTTCGATGCCGTTCAGAATAGGGGACAAAATACATATTCTTGATAAGGATACGCCGATAGAGGCTACAATAGAAAATGTGCTTACTTTTCATACATACCTCAGAACAATGGATGGAGAACAGATTATAATACCTAATTCTTTATTTCTTCAAAAAATAGTATCGGTTGGCAAACCGAAAGAAGAATAATGAAATAACAACAAGCGATTTTTTTTCTATATTTGTGTATCTATAGTTAAAAAATATTTCAAGATATGTCGATAAATAAAGTAATACTGGTAGGAAATGTAGGGAAAGACCCCGATGTAAAATATTTTGATAACGGAAGCGTTGTTGCTAACTTTACGTTGGCTACTACCGAAAGAGGCTACACAGCTGCAAACGGAACTCAAATACCTGACCGTACAGAGTGGCATAATATTGTCTGCTGGCGTGGCTTGGCTAAAGTCGCAGAGCAATTTGTGAGAAAAGGGACTCAGGTATATGTTGAAGGGAAAATTCGTTCGCGTACTTACGATGATGCCAATGGAGTGAAGCGTTACGTTAATGAGATATATGCAGACAATCTTGAACTATTGGGAAGTCGTAAACGTGAAGGCGGAGACTCTCCTGCCGGCTATGGTTCACCTACGGGGTATGGTTCGGATAACACACCGACAGAGAATACAGGATATCAAGCCCCTCCGATGATGGGAGAGGAGGATGACCTGCCATTCTGATTTAGATTAGATACTGAAAGTTATGTATAACGCTTCCTTAGAGGAAGAGTATGGAATAAAATATAAAACTGAACAGATTAAGTAAAATAGTAACCACTGTTTGATTAATCTGTTCTTTGTATTGTTACGATGAAAATATTAAGTATTCTTTTTTTTGTTTTTACATTTACTTTAAGTTCCTGTAGCGAATATACCCCTAAGCCTATTGGATATGCTCGTATAGAAAAGGTGGCGGCTGACACTGTTAGGTTACAAGCTTCCGGCTTCTCTTTTCTATACTCCTCTCTCGCAAAAATAGAATACTTGAATCCCGAAGTAAAAAATGAGGTTTGGTTCAATATTTATTATCCGACATACAAAGCAAAAATTTATTGTACCTATATTCCAACCAATAATAAAGAATTACCTAAGATGCTTGACGATAGTCATCAATTGGCATATAGCCATGCGGTGAGGGCGGAGAGCATATCACAAACTCAATTTTCTGATTCGCTAAAACATTTATCAGGCTTGATATATGATATAAAAGGCTCTGTTGCATCTCCTGTCCAATTTTACGTGACCAATAATTCTTCAAAATTTATGAGAGGTGCGCTATATTTTAACGATGCTGTAAAATCAGACTCAATCGTTCCTGTCGTTGCTTTTTTGCGTGACGATATTGTTCGCATCATGGAGTCGCTGCAATGGTAGTACGGTAATGGGGATTAGAAATAAAAACCGGAAAGTTTCTTCTGTTTATATCTTGCTTTTTGCGATAGGGATTAGCCTTTTTACTTACCTTGACTTTGCCGACTTGGCTATACCTTATGATGATGCATACTCCGTTTTTATGGTGAAATCGTCATACTCCGATATCGTAAAAATTACCGCAAAAGATGTTCATCCACCTCTCTATTACTGGGGACTCAAAGCATTCAGTGCGATCTTCGGAGACACAATCTTTTCATTAAGGCTCTTTTCCGTGTTGGGCATATTTGCTACATTCTTGCTGGGGTACTTTCCTATAAGAAAGCAGTTTGGAGACAGAGTAGCACTTATGTTTATCTCCCTTCTCATCATGTTCCCCGTTACGCAATACTTGGCAACAGATATCCGGATGTACTCATGGACTATGTTTTTTGTATTGGCTTGTGCTATTTGTGGCTATAAAGTATACTTGAAGGGGCATTTCCGCAATTGGGGGCTGTTTCTGATAACCGGACTTTGTGCTGCTTATTTGCATAACTATGGACTGCTGAGTGTTGTTGGCATTTATATTTTTCTGCTTGTATTTTTAGTACAGAAAAAGAAGGAATGGAGACGCTTGGTATACTGCGGAATAGTATTCTCCGCTTTATATATTCCTTGGCTTTTACAACTGATATGGCAGTTTTCGGATGTAGCTAATGAGTATTGGATAAAACCGCTGACATTAAACGATCTGTTCTTGCACATCTATTATTTTTATTCTCCTAAAGAAGTTTGGAGGCCATTTACCGATTTTACTAAAATACAGATGATGATAGGGCTCATTATTGTGATGGGTATTCAACTGCTAATAACACTTAAGGTGTTACGCTCAGGGATTAAAAACAGAGATGAAAAGACTTATCTGGCGATCATTTCTTTTTTGGTATTCCTTTTTCCTATTTTAATAGCGGCTCTGATTTCAATATTATATGTGCCAATATTGGCTAGCCGTTATATGACATGCTCTTTCGGACTTTTCATTTTAAGTATGGCCTTTGTTTTTGACAAGGCATACGAGTATCCGATTTCCAGGTGGTTGACGAATGTGTTTTTTGTATTATTGATTTTTGTAGGAGGGGTTCGTGTATATTCAGGAGTGAAATATTACAATGAAACAGAATCCTTATATCATAAGATTCGTCTGTTTACTACCTATGATGCAGAAAAGCAAATTCTTGTCGCAGCTGATTCATCTTACTCCGTAATGCCACGGTTACAATTGATTGTTCCCGATCATTATTTCTGTATCTTAAAAACAGCAGTTGATAATGATTTTAGCCCTTTTGTTTTTCAAAAAATAGATTCTATACCTCTTTGCGATTTTATATTGGTGCACCATGAGCCTAAAGAAATTAGTGCAGACTTTAGGAAATATCAACATCAGTTATCAGAACGTTATATTTTTTCAGATAGCATACAGGCTCTTGATTCTTATCTTTATAAGCTAAAATTGAGATAGATTAATAGTCATCATAGTATGTCGTTTTCTCCGGTTCGCCATACATGACACCAACCACTACTAGTCCGGCTCCGCCTATAATTCCCAATGTTGCATACAAGGCATCATTATTGGCTGGTTTTTCTACATAGAATAGATCTCCACGGTCTAGTAATTGATTAAACATTTCAGATGGTTTTGCTTCTGTTCTTATCAGGCTCGACAAATAGAAGTCTTGCTCAAAAACCATCGGTTTATCGGGTTGCGAATAAATGGTCAAATAACTTTTAAAAGCTAATGGAGTATTGGTTTGGTCAAAGTCTTTCCTTCTAATTTTTAAAGCGACGTCTCCTTGCCCTCCCATTGTTGCATTCTTATAGCTTTTCTTATTTATATGATCAAATTTGGGGCTTAAGATCAAAGGTATTTCACTTACCATAGTTTGTGGAGGAACAAAACTTACACTCTTAGGGAGCGATGCAGCTCCACTAAAGCTGCCCCATGAGGATGAGTTGCTGTTGATAGTACTATCCCAATCTCCTGAGTAATTAATTTCTTTTCCCGAATATGTTGTCGCTATATTATCTATGATAAGTGCAGATTTGCCCCAGTCTACATATAATGGCTTGTCAGATTTATTGAATACTGTAATTTGTACCGGACCATCTTGTCCCTTAAAACAATAAGCAATCCACAGACTATCCGTTTCTAAAAGAAAATCTCCATTATCTACTTTTTCGACATACTCGTTAGGCGTATTTAGGGTAGAGTAGAAAAATGTAGAACTACATGATGAGAAGATTAAAATAATAGATAATGTAAAAAACAAATATTTCATCTAAGTCTATTTTTTGTATTCATTATTGGTATCAAAAGGCTATTAGAGAATGGCTGCTCTCTTTGAGATAAAGGTACAAAAGATATTAACACAAACAATAAGTTTGAAAAAATATTAGCAGGGACTTTTGTCTTTTTCTAAGCTCTATTTTCTAAAAAAAGGTTGCAGCTATTTACTGCAACCCCATACTGATATTATATATATGTGTAAGGAAGAATTATTCAGGTCTGTCGGCCATGGCGGTTAATTTACCTTTTGTTTTCAGGTTTTCCATCAGTACTTTATCGCCATCTTCAAGATCTACAATTGTGTATTTCCCAACTCCGCATATTTGCATTTCATCGAGAGCGTCTACCAGATTTTTATAATTGGATTTTTCTGTTGGCTTTATCAAAACAATAAGCCCGTCCTTTGATTTTTTTACATTGCTAGACATCTCTTTAAATTCCTTTTCAGTGATTTGCTTTTTATAACGTTTTTGTCTCAACTCTTTTATCTTAGACATGTTTGCATTGTTTCGGGTTAGCAACATATTGCGTAAACCAAGAGTGTTTGTTTCTTTCAATGATGTATAATCTTCATAATTTGCTAAGCCTTCATAATAGTAAACCTTATCATTTTCTCCCAAAATCACTGTTACAGATTTTGAGTCGGGCACAGCTTGCGCTCCCTTATCTGTTGGCATAGCTACATCCATTATTTGAGGAATGCTTAATGTTGTGCAAAACATGAAGAATGTAATCAGTAAAAGATTCATGTCTACCATCGGAGTAAAGTCTACTCTTAATATCTTGCGTTCAGGTCTGCCTTTTTTAGTTTCGCTCTTACCTGTAGTATCTATGTTAGCCATAATATTTATTCTTTAAGAGGTTAAACATCTATTTTTACTTAATAGAGATAACAGATGTTGAATTTCCATAAATTACTATGACTTTTTTTTTAGATAAATTATCTTTGTGCCTCATCCAATCTTTTAGATCCAAATGAAGCAAAGAATAATCCTCTATTTGACTGTATTTTTCTATTTCGTTCTTTTATTCCTTATCGGCAAAATTCTGTTTGCTTTTATTCATGCCTCTTTAGGAGGGGGCGTTTCGGCAAAAGATATGCTTGATATACTATATAATGGTTTGCCTCTCGATTTGTCGATGAGTGGATACCTCACAGTACTTCCTGTTCTTATTCTTATTGCGTCTATTTGGATTAAACCTCAAATTATAGCGCGAACATACAATATTTACTTTGGGATTATATTATTGTTGATAGCAATAATTACGGTTGTAGACTTGGTTGTATATCCATATTGGGGATTTCACTTCGACTCTACAGTTTTTCTTTATCTAAAAAAACCAAAAGAAACTTTTGCAAGTGCCTCTATTCTCGACTTTGTATTTGGTATACTGGGTATGGCTATATATTTTGTAGTATCTTACCTAGGATATATGTATATTATAAGAAAACAAGTACTTAATTTTACGGTTCCCAAAAGTATCGCTAAATCTTGTATTGTGCTCGTCATTCTGTTGGCGGCACTCTTTCTTCCTATCAGGGGTGGAATTACTGTATCTACTATGAATATTGGTCAGGTGTACTATAGCGACAATATGTTTTTTAATCATGCGGCTATCAACCCCGAATTCAATCTGATGTCGTCGTTCTTTAAGTCTGATAATTTTGCTTCGCAATATCAATTTTATGATAAAAAAGAGGCTGAAAAGGTGTTTGCTCAACTAAACTTTCAGCCTAAAAGTGATAGTGTTCCTAATTTATTGAAAACAGATAGACCTAATATCATATTGTTTATTCTCGAGAGTTTTTCTGCTAATGTCGCTTTAGACTCTGTGGTGGCACCTAATATGAGTCGCTATGCGAAGGAAGGCGTGTTTTTCAAAAACTTTTATGCAAACAGCTTCCGTACCGACCGGGGACTTGTTTCTATTCTGAGCGGTTATCCTGCACACCCTACTGTGGCTATAATGAAATATCCTCAAAAGACAGGAACGTTAGCTACTATCCCCAAAGCATTGAAAGATGCGGGGTATAATAATCTCTCATTTTATTATGGTGGTGATGCTGATTTTGCTAATATGCGTTCTTATTTTGTGGGGGCATGCGGGATAAAAGATATTGTCTCTGATAAGAAATTCCCTTTGAGCGAGCGTCTTACAAAATGGGGTGTTCCTGATAAGTTTTTGATTAACAGACTGCACGAAGATCTACTCTCTAAAGAGCAAAGTGAACCTTACGTCAAAGTTGTGCTTACTCTTAGTAGCCATGAGCCATTCGATGTGCCCCGAGCTGGATTCAAAGAACCGTTTCTTGATGCAGTACATTATACCGATGAGTGTCTGGGCAATTTTGTAGAACAATTGAAAAAAACAAAACAGTGGGATAACACCTTGATTCTCTTCGTTGCCGATCATGCAATGCAGTCGTATCCCAAAGGTTTGAGCAATAGTGATCCGGAGCGTTTTCGTATTCCTCTTATATGGATAGGAGGCGCTATAAAACAGCCGGTAACAGTTTCATCTTATGCTTCGCAAAATGACATAGCTGCAACTTTGCTGTCTCAGTTAAACTTAAAACATGATGACTTTAAGTTCAGTAAAAATATCCTAAGCCCCGAAGGTAATAAATTTGCATTCTATTCTTATGTTAATGGCTTTAGCATGACAGACTCTACGGGAATGGTAACTTACGATAATGATAAGCAAAGCATTATTCATCATAAAGGCGTTGTGACTGATTTAGAGAAAAAAGCCAAATCATTCTTTCAGATGATGTATCTTGATTTGGGCAATAGATAAGATTTATTATTTTTTAGTTTGTTTATACTGAAATGTTTAAACAATGTTTTATGTCCAAGCGTTATTTATTATAAAATAAAATGGAGGGCTTTAACATGAGAACAATACTTGTACTGACCGCTATCGTTATTCTAGGATTTAGTTGTAAAGCGGGAGACAGCCTGACAAAGCAGGAGGTTATTACTAGGCTGACAGAAAAAATAGAATCAGCAAATTATACTTTTGTCCCTCAAACGGCTTTACCGATGAGTGGGAAATCAATAAGTCTGGATTATTCTTATTCACTTAAAGTATCAAAGGATACTATAAATTCTTATTTGCCATATTTCGGTAGAGCATATACTGCTCCCATTTCTCCAACAGATGGAGGAATAAAATTTACAAGTAAAGATTTTGAATATTCTGTTACAAAGAATAAAAAAGGGATGTGGGATGTTTCTATAACCACAAAAGATACTCCACGCAAATACTCTCTCAGCCTTTCTATCGGAGACACCGGATATGCTACCTTAGTAGTGAATGAAAATAATAGACAACCAATCTCTTTTTACGGAAAGATAGAATAATTAATAATATTTCGCTTTGATCAGCCGTTTTTTTAGCATAAAAGTAATATATTTGGAAAATTATTAGTTATTTCGCACCCTTAATAAGGGGTGCCAAATATTTATTAGTCTATTTTTATGCAAATATCCTTCACTGCAAAGCAGATTGCTACAGTCTTAAATGGAACTATTGAAGGGGATTCTTCAGTTGAAGTGAATAATTTTTCACGTATAGAAGACGGTAAACCCGGGACATTGACATTTTTAGCAAATCCCAAATATACCCATTACATATATACAACAGACGCCAGTATCGTATTGGTGAATAATGATTTTGTAGCAGAACGTCCGATAAAGGCAACGCTGGTGCGTTGTTTCAATGCCTATGCAGCTCTTGCCATATTATTGGATATGGTAGAGAAAATGAAACCTCAGAAGAAAGGAATAGAAGCAATGTCTTTTGTTGCAGATACTGCTAAGCTCGGCGAAAATGTATATGTGGGAGCATTCTCATATATTGCAGAAGGTGCAGTAGTGGGCAATAATTCGAAGATATATCCACAATCTTATATTGGAGACAATGTTACAATCGGGGATAATACAATTATCTATCCCGGAGTGAAAATATATCAAGGATGTATTATCGGTAATAATTGTATCATACACAGTGGTGCGGTTATCGGAAGCGATGGCTTTGGTTTTGCACCCGAAGGTGAGATATATAAAAAGATTCCTCAGATGGGTATTGTACGCATTGAGGATGATGTGGAAATAGGAGCAAATACAACAATTGATCGCGCCGTGATGGATGCGACTGTTATACATAAAGGGGTTAAGTTAGACAACTTGATTCAGATTGCACATAATGTTGAAGTCGGAGAAAATACAGTAATGGCGGCTCAGGTCGGTATATCCGGCTCTACTAAAGTCGGCAAACACTGTATGTTTGGCGGACAGGTCGGATTGGGCGGACATATTACCATTGGTGATAATGCGAATATAGGTGCTCAGTCTGGTATAATAAGCAATATTGAACCCGACGCAAAAATACTTGGGTCCCCGGCAGTACCAGTGAAAGATTTCTTCAGATCAAGTATCATATTTCCTAAATTGCCTGAAATGTACAGGCAGTTAGCACAGTTGCAAAAGGAAATTGATGCATTGAAAGCAAATAAACATGAATAATATATTTTAAAAAAATGAGCAAACAGCACACTCTGAAAGGCAGTTTTACATTGCAAGGAAAAGGGCTGCATACAGGATTACCTATAACCATAACATTTAATCCTGCCCCGGACAATCACGGATATAAAATAAAAAGAGTAGACCTGGAAGGTCAGCCTATAATTGATGCAGTTGCCGAAAATGTAGGAAATACGCAGCGTGGTACTGTTCTTATAAAGGATAATGTGCAGGTGAGTACTATAGAACATGCTATGGCTGCTTTGTATGCTCTTAAGATAGATAACTGTCTTATTGAAGTGAATGCTCCTGAGTTTCCGATATTGGATGGGAGTTCGATACAATATGTACAGGGAATATTTGCAGTAGGAACCGAAGAGCAAACAGAGGAAAGAGACTATTTTGTTGTTCGCAGCAAGATGGAAGTCGTGGACGAGGAAACCGGGTCTAAACTAACTCTATTGCCTGATGATCGTTTTTGCATCAATTCGTTTATTGAGTTCGAATCCAAATATATTCCGAATCAATCGGCTACTCTCGAAAATCTTGCTGATTTTCCTAAAGAAATAGCCAACGCGAGAACTTTTGTTTTTGTACGTGAAATACAAAAGTTGCTTGAAGCCGGATTGATAAAAGGTGGAGACCTTGATAATGCAATCGTTATCTATGAGCGTCAGATATCTCAGCAAGACCTTGACAGTTTAGCTGATTTGCTTGGTGTACCATATAAAGATGCTACAGAGCTTGGATATCTGAATAATAAGCAAATAATGTACCCGAATGAGCCTGCTCGCCACAAACTATTGGATATAATAGGAGATATGGCATTGATAGGGAAACCTATCAGAGGTAGAATTATTGCTACCCGTCCGGGACATAAGATCAATAATAAGCTGGCACGTTTAGTTCGCAAACAGATTAAACTGAATGAAGTTCAGCCGCCTGTATATGAGCCTAATAAACCGGCAGTGTTTGATATAAACAGAATTAAGGAGCTGTTGCCTCACAGGTATCCGTTTTTGATGGTCGATAAAGTGATTGAGGTAGGGCAAAAACATATTGTAGGTATAAAAAATATTACAACAAACGAACCTTACTTTCAAGGCCACTTTCCTCAAGAACCGGTTATGCCGGGAGTATTGCAGGTAGAAGCAATGGCACAGGTGGGAGGATTGTTGGTTCTTTCTCAGATTGATGAGCCGGAAAGATATTCGACCTACTTTCTGAAAATAGATAACGTAAAATTCAGAACCAAAGTAGTGCCGGGAGATACGCTGATTTTCAGACTGAATATGATGTCTGAGATTCGTCGTGGAATTGCCAACATGAAAGGGTTTACTTTTATTGGTGACAGGCTGGTTTCTGAAGCTGAGTTTACCGCGCAAATTGTAAAAAATAAATAATTAAAGTATTATGTCAAACATATCGAATCAGGCTTATGTGCACCCGGAAGCTAAATTGGGTGAAAATGTGACAATTGAACCTTTTGCCTTTATTGACAAAAATACAGAAGTTGGCGATGGTACTATCGTTATGTCGGGTGCTAATGTAAGAAATGGAGCCCGAGTAGGAAGTAACTGCCGCATATTTCCCGGAGCTGTAGTAGGTGGAATCCCTCAGGATTTGAAATTCAGAGGAGAGGAAAGCCTTGCAATAGTAGGAGATAATACTACAATAAGAGAGTGTGTTACCATAAACAGAGGTACAGCTTCGAAAGGATATACTAAAGTAGGTAATAATTGCTTGCTGATGGCATATAGCCATGTCGCGCATGACTGTGTGCTGAATGATAATATCATACTAGGGAATGCTACTCAGTTGGCAGGAGAAGTAGAGGTAGAGCACCATGCAATATTGAGTGGCGGAACACTTGTACATCAATTTACTCGTATCGGAGCACATGCAATGATACAGGGTGGAACCCGCTTAGGTAAAGATATTCCTCCGTATATTATTGCAGGACGCGAACCGGTTTGCTTTTCCGGAGTAAATCTTGTCGGATTGCGTAGACATGCTTATAGCAATGAAAAGATAAATGAAATACAAGAAATATACCGTGTAATCTATCAGTCGGGATTCAATTTTTCTGATGCAATCAATAAGATTGAGAGTGAATTTGAAGAAACACCAGAGATGAGACTGATTGTTGATTTTGTTAAAAGTTCGCCACGAGGCATTGTCAGAGGTTATTTGGGGTAAGTATTGTAAAAAGAATAAATTGTGATCCATTTAGATGTTCTAAATGGATTATTTTTTTATAAAAATATTGTACCTTTGCACCCTCAATTTATATATATGCAAAATATTAGAAATATTGCGATTATCGCACACGTCGATCATGGTAAGACTACTCTTGTTGATAAGATGCTTCTTGCCGGACAATTGTTCAGAGACAATCAATCTACAGGCGAATTAATACTTGACAATAATGATTTGGAGCGTGAGCGAGGGATTACCATCCTTTCCAAAAATGTTTCGATTAATTATAAAGGAACTAAAATCAATATAATAGATACACCCGGACACGCTGACTTTGGTGGCGAGGTTGAACGTGTATTGAATATGGCTGATGGTTGTTTGCTGTTGGTCGATGCATTTGAAGGCCCGATGCCTCAAACCCGTTTTGTGTTGCAGAAAGCTATTCAGATGGGATTGAAGCCAATTGTGGTTATTAATAAAGTGGATAAACCCAACTGTCGTCCTGATGAAGTGCACGAGATGGTTTTCGACTTGATGTTCAGCCTCGACGCATCCGAGGAACAGTTGGATTTCCCTACCATCTATGGATCTGCGAAACAAGCTTGGATGTCGGATGACTGGAGCAAACCAACAGAAGATATAACTCCATTGCTGGATGCTATTGTAAAATATATTCCGGCTCCCGAATATTTGGAAGGAACACCGCAAATGTTGATTACATCATTAGACTATTCTAAATATGTAGGACGTATTGCTATCGGGCGTGTACATCGTGGAGAACTCAGAGAGAATATGGATGTCTCTTTGTGCAAGCGTGATGGAAGTTTTGTAAAAACGAGAATAAAAGAAATAAATATATTCGAAGGACTGGGACGTATAAAAGTTCCGAAAGTTCAGTGTGGGGATATTTGTGCCCTGATAGGAATCGAAGGTTTTGAAATTGGCGACTCGATTGCCGACCTGGAAAATCCGGAAGCGTTACCGACAATCGATATAGATGAACCTACTATGTCGATGTTGTTTACCATCAATGATTCTCCTTTCTTTGGGAAAGATGGTAAATTTGTGACATCAAGGCATATTCACGACCGCTTGATGAGGGAGCTCGACCGCAACTTGGCACTACGTGTTGAAACAACGGACAACTCCGATTCGTGGATTGTTTATGGACGAGGTATTCTGCACTTGTCAATCCTTATCGAGACTATGCGTCGCGAAGGGTATGAGCTGCAAGTTGGTCAGCCAAAAGTTATCATAAAAGATATTGACGGACAAAAATATGAACCGGTAGAGCAATTGACTATCAATTTGCCGGAAGAATATTCAAGTAAAATTATAGACCTTGTGACACGTCGTCGTGGAGAATTGACGATGATGGGTAACAAGAAAGATCGTATCTATCTCGAATTCAATATTCCTTCACGTGGTATTATCGGGTTAAACAATGCAGCACTTACGCTCTCGGCGGGAGAAGCTGTTGTTGCACACCGGTTCTTAGAATTCCAACCATGGAAGGGGGATATCGAAAAACGCATGAATGGATCTATTATCGCTAGCGAATCCGGTAATGCGTATGCATATGCTATTGATAAACTGCAAGATAGGGGTAAATTCTTCCTTGAGCCTCAGATAGATATCTATATGGGGCAAATTGTGGGAGAACATAGCAAAGAAGGAGATCTGGTTGTAAATCTTACAAAATCGAAGAAGTTGACCAATGTGCGTGCTTCGGGGACAGATGATAAGGTGAAGCTTGCTCCTCCTGTTATTTTCAGTCTCGAGGATGCCTTGGAATATATAAAAGGGGATGAGTACGTAGAGGTAACGCCGCATGCGATACGTTTACGTAAAATCTATCTGGACGAAAATGATCGTAAGCGAATGGCAAAAAAGTGATAAAATGTTCATAATAGATTGGGGGTTATCAGATTATTCTGATAGCCCCTTTTCGTTTTTTATACTAGAATTATCTTATAAAGAAGGGTTCTTGTTTTAAGCTGGAGGGTGAAAAGTGACAGTGAAAAAGGGCGTAAAAGGTGTCACTTTTGTCACCTTTTCACTAAAAAAGGGTTTTTACAGCTTGTTATCATAGAAGCTTTAGTGCATTAAAACTTATAAAAAGTGAAGACAACTTATTATTGACAACTTCTGAATCTTATGATTAAACAATTTTTCATACCTTTGCTTCCTTAAAAATAGAGATATCCACATGGCCGATACCAAACAGCAATTTGAACATGTAATAGCAATATGCCGTACTCTTTTTGCCAAAAAGTTGAAAGATTATGGTGCTTCATGGCGCATACTCCGCCCACAATCGGTTACTGACCAGATACTGATAAAAGCAAAACGTATAAGAAGTATCGAAGAAAAGGGTGTGAGCCTTATTGATGAAGGTATTGTTCCCGAGTTTATCGGAATCGTGAATTATGGTATCATTGGCTTGATGCAATTGGAATTGGGTTTTTCGGATAGTATAGATATTACCGAAGAGCAGGCTCTCGCATTGTATGATAAACATATGACCGAAACCAAAGAATTGATGTATGCCAAAAATCATGATTATGATGAGGCATGGCGCTCTATGCGGATTAGTTCATATACAGATCTTATTCTTACAAAGATATATCGGACAAAGCAGATAGAAGAAAACAAAGGCAAGACTATTGTTTCGGAAGGAGTAGATGCCAACTATATGGATATGGTAAACTATTCTCTCTTTGGTTTGATAAAGTTAGAATTTCCTGAAGAGGGATAATTAAATAAATGGGCAAAAAGAAGGATGTAATTATAAAGATTTTAGTAGAAATATCCAGAATTATACTGGGTGTTACCTTTATTTTCTCCGGCTTTGTAAAGGCTGTCGACCCTTTTGGTACGGCTTATAAAATCGAAGATTACTTTGCTGCATTCAATCTTACTTCGCTTTCTTTTTTGTCTATGACAGGTTCTGTTCTGCAAAGTGTTGTGGAATTTGCAATGGGGGCATGTATGCTTTTCGGCTTGTATCGTAAGTGGAATTCACGACTGATGTTGCTGGTTATGGTCTTTATGACGGGGCTTACTTTGTATCTGGCTATAACAGATCCGGTAGAAGATTGCGGATGCTTTGGCGATGCTTTGATAATTACCAATTGGCAGACATTCTATAAAAATATAGTACTGCTTATATGTTCTGTTATAGTATTCCTATATTGTGAGCGTATCAGTAATTGGTTTACAGGTAAAACATACTGGCTGGCATTCTTGTATATCTTTATTTTTATTGGTCTTTTCACATTCCGCAATTATTTATACGACCCCTTGTTCGACTTTCGACCTTATAAAATAGGAGCAAATCTTCCTAAATTGATGAGTGTAGAGAGTGGAAAAGGTAGAGAAGAAAAGACTGTGCTCGTTTATGCGAAGGACGGAGTAGAAAAAGAATTTACTGAAGATAATTATCCTTGGGAAGATAGTACATGGGTTTTTGTGCGAATGGACAATCATGTTATACAAGAAGGAGAAAAGCCTCTTATTAATGATTTTTCTATAAATAAACTCGTATTTAACTCCGATAGGACAGAGGTTGAAACACAATTAGATATTACGCAAGAAGTTTTGTCGGATTCAAATTATGTTTTCTTGATGATAACCCCTTCGCTAATAAACATGAGTGATTCTTATTTCAGCAGATTCGAGGATATAGAAAACTATGCAAAAGATCATAATTATCATTTCTTTTGTGTGACCGCATCGCCTACAGATGAGATAATGAAATGGTCAAAAGAGAATACGATAAATTTTGATTTCTGTACAGCTGACGGACGTATGCTAAAAACTGTAATTCGTTCCAATCCCGGGCTTATTCTGTTAAAAGAAGGTATTGTGGTCAACAAATGGGCGGATATAGATGTTCCTGCAGAAGAGTATCTTACAAAACCTTTGACTGATTTGCCTTATGGACAGATGATAGATACGAAGGCCGAAGACAAAAAGAACTTGATCGCTGTGTGTGTTGCATTCTTTTTACCATTGTTGTTTCTGAAAGGATTGGATTTCCTGTTTTTCAGAAAGATGAAGAAAGAAGCTATTACAGAAGAAGAAAATGAAGAAGAAATTAAAGAATAATATATTAATCAATAAAAACAAATATTAAAATCATGAGAAAGAATATTGTTGCAGGAAACTGGAAAATGAACAAGAATCTACAAGAAGGTGTTGCATTTGCTAAAGAATTAGAAGCTGCATTAGCCGGGAAAACATTAAAATGTGAAGTAATTGTAGGTACTCCATTCATTCATTTGGCAAGCGTAGCTTCATCTACTAAATTGGGTGTTGCTGCTCAAAACTGTGCTGATAAAGTTTCAGGCGCATATACAGGCGAAGTATCAGCTGCAATGGTAGCTTCTACAGGCGCAAAATATGTAATCCTCGGACACTCTGAGCGTCGTACATACTACGGAGAAACAGATGCTATCTTGAAAGAGAAAGTGCTATTGGCTTTAGCTAACGGATTAAGCCCAATTTTCTGCATCGGTGAAACAAAAGAAGAAAGAGAAACAAATGTACATTTCGATGTTGTAAAAAGACAAACAGTAGATGCATTGTTTAATCTTTCTGCCGAAGACTTCTCTAAAATAGTTATTGCTTACGAACCGGTTTGGGCTATTGGTACAGGTCTTACTGCTACATCTGCTCAGGCTCAGGAAATGCACGCTTTCATCCGTCAGACAATCGCTGACAAATATGGTAAAGAAGTTGCAGATAACACTTCAATCCTATATGGTGGTAGCGCAAACGGAGGAAATGCAAAAGAACTTTTCTCATGTCCTGATATCGACGGCGGACTTATAGGTGGAGCTTCTCTCGATGTTGAGAAATTTATTCCTGTAATTGAAGGATTCTAAGAAGATCGACTAAAGTTTATATATAATGTTGCGGATGAACCCTGACCGAATATCCGCAACATTTTTAAATAACACACATATGAAAAAAAGTTTTTATATTTTCTTTTTATTAGGATTGTTTTCGGCTTCTGCGATTGCACAAAACAGTCAGAAAACAATCATTGATGAATTGAACTCATCTAAATGGGGGCAAGGGGATGTAAAAGTGATGCAAGATGATGTGTTGCAGGGTAAAATAGCGGTTCGGAGTGCCGAGCCTATAGACTCTCTCGGAGAACCTGAGCCGTCTACATCTTCGAATGCGAATGTAGCTCCCGGAACCAGAGTGAGAGAGTATAAAATTCAAGTTTTTATGGGAAATAATCAGCAACAATCCAAAAGAGAAGCTGAATCGAAGCAGGCACAGATAAGGAATGCTTATCCCGAGCTGAGAACTTCGGTTTCATTTCAGTCTCCATTTTGGCGTCTACGGGTAGGAAACTTCCGTACAAAAGAAGAAGCTGAGCAAATGATGCATGATATGCGCAAAACATTCCCTTCATTCGGACGAGAGATGACCGTCGTGTCGGAGGTCGTTAAACGATAATATATAATCTTCATAATGCAAGAAGAAAACAAAATGAACCTCCTGGAGGAGCACTATAAGAATATAATTTCTTTGTTAGGTGAAGATCCGGAGCGCGAAGGTCTGTTAATGACACCTCACAGAGTTGCCAAGGCTATGCGATTTTTGACAAAGGGCTACAGTGAAAGCCCCGAAGCTATTTTAAATAAGGCTTTGTTTAAAGAAGATTACCGTCAAATGGTAATTGTAAAAGATATAGATTTTTATTCCCTGTGCGAGCATCATATGCTCCCATTTTGGGGTAAAGCTCATGTCGCATATATCCCTAACGGATATATAACGGGATTGAGTAAGATTGCCCGTGTGGTCGATGTGTTTGCACGTCGTTTGCAGGTGCAAGAGCGTATGACCTTACAGATAAAGGAATGTATACAGCAAACTCTTAATCCTTTGGGGGTAATGGTCGTGATAGAAGCTCAGCATATGTGTATGCAGATGCGAGGGGTGGAGAAACAGAATTCGACGACTACCACCTCCGACTTTACAGGAGTATTTAATCAGGCTAAAACTCGGGAAGAATTTATTAATCTTATAAGATAGAGATGTTATAACAATATAAAAAATAACGAGATTTTTTCTGCACAGAAGATAATCTCGTTTTTTCGTTTCGGACTATGTATTTATATAATATTCATACACATAAAGTAGATAACGCTTCATGCGAAGGGTATGAGGTGAAGTCTATTCTGAATACCTATCCGGAAGATTTTTATGAGAAAAGAAATCAGCATCCTGATTGTTGGTTTTCTTGTGGGGTGCATCCTTGGAATGCCGAAGATTCTGATTCGCAACTCCGCATTTTAGAAGAAATTATTGTCGAGCCCAATGTCGTAGCCATCGGTGAAGCGGGCCTAGACAAACTAAGGGGAGCCGAAATGTCTGTGCAGACAGATGTGTTTCGCAAACAGATCGAATTGGCTATGGATGTAAATAAACCTCTTATTATACATTGCGTAAAAGCCTGGGACGAGCTAATCCGGTTGTATAAGGAATACGAAGGAAGTAACATCCCTTGGATTATTCATGGTTATAGAGGTAATCCCCAACAAACACAGCAATTGAGTCGAGTTGGCTTTAAATTTTCGATAGGGGAAAGGTTTAATGCAGATTCGCTTAAAGAGATTCCGTTGACTGATATTTTTTGCGAAACAGATGAATCTGATTTGTCTATTTGTAAGGTGTATGAAAATATTTCAAGTGAAATAGATGTAGATAAAAATCATTTTGCTATTTTAGTGGCCGATAATGTAGGTCGAGTATTTAAATAATTGACAAAAGTATATTAGGTTATTAATTCTTTTCAGGTAAACTATGATTGATGTTAATGCTCACATATTACTAATTTATACAGGAGGTACAATCGGGATGGTCGAAAATCCTGCTACGGGTTCTTTAGAGCCCTTCGACTTTGCTCATCTGAACAATCATATACCTGAACTTCAGCGTTTCAAGTTTCATGTAGATCATATTGTTTTCGATCCTGTTATAGATTCTTCGGAGATTACACCCGAACATTGGAAAAAGATGGTGCATATCATCGAAGATAATTATGACAATTACGATGGATTTGTTGTGCTGCATGGTACCGACACGATGGCATATACGGCCTCGGCTCTCAGCTTTATGCTCGAGAACTTGCATAAGCCTGTAGTCCTTACCGGAGCTCAGCTGCCTATCGGTAAATTGAGAACAGATGCAAAGGAGAATTTGATTACCGCCCTGGAGATCGCTGCCGATAAGAATCAGTTAGGCTACCCAATTGTTCCCGAAGTATGTGTTTTCTTTCAGAACGATTTGCTTCGAGGGAATAGGAGTACCAAAGTGAATGCAGATAATTTTAATGCATTCAAGTCATATAATTATCCTAATTTAGGAAAATCTGGTATTCAGATAAGGTACGAGAGAAAGGCTATTCATACACCCGACTATGAGAAGAAAACGATCTTCCATTATCGATTAGATAATAGGATCGCTTCATTAAAGTTGTTTCCGGGAATTGATAAACAAACCGTAGAGGCAATCTTGACATTGAAGAATATAAGAGCTGTAATTCTTGAGACCTACGGTTCGGGAAATGCTCCTCTGTCACCTTGGTTTCTTGATCTTATCCGCGAAACGGTGAAGCGGGGGGTTATTATAGTCAATATATCTCAATGTGAAATCGGACTTGTAAATATGCAGCGTTACGAGACCGGGCGTGAACTTTTGCGTGCAGGTGTTATCAGTGGATTTGACGCTACATTCGAAGCCGCTTTAGCTAAGCTGATGTTTCTTATCGGGCATAAGTACGATAAAGAAGATATAAAGATACGAATGCGTGTGCCTCTAATAGGAGAAATTACAAGACCCGAAGACAGAGACAATGAAACAATATGAAAATTTACAGGTATTAGCTGAGAAAGCGAAACCTCTGTTTCTTCAATATTATAAAAAGAATAAAAAGCGTCTAGGCAAAATGGATACCATTGTGCAGCAATTGCACGATGAGGTCTCCGAGAAAATTGACTGCCTGACATGTGCCAATTGTTGCCGGAGTTTAGGGCCGGCTATCTACGATAAGGATATTGAGCGGATGGCAAAAGCGCTTCGCATAAAACCATCGGAAGTTGTTTCTTCTTATTTGCGGATAGATGAAGATGGCGATTATGTATTCAAATCTATGCCTTGTCCTTTTCTTATGGACGATAATTATTGTTCGATATACGAATCTCGACCGAAAGCTTGCCGAGAATATCCTCATACGGATCGGAAAAACTTTGAGCAGATTTATAAATTAACTGTTAAAAATACGAGTACTTGTCCAATTGCATACGAGGTTCTTTGTAAATTAATGGACAAGTGATGTGCTTTTCTAAATTTAATCAATCGCTCCTTTTCCGCGTCCCTTCTTCATTTTCCCTCTAATTTTCAAAAAAGGTTTGAAAAAAAATATGTTTAACAACAGTTTGCATATAAGGGATATAGGTATTATTTTTGTAGTTCTGCCGAAAAATATTTTAAAATTAATTGGTAAAAGATTTGGAGTGTAAGGAAAAGGTTATTACTTTTGCACCCGCTTTACCGATAGAGCCGGCGGGTTTTCGAGAGCGAGTTTTGGCAACAGACAAGATTTAGAGCTAGGAACTCGGACGGTGAAAAAGGGAAAAGCGCACAGATAACGATCTTTGAAATTTTGACAACATATGAGTGTAGTACAGTAGCACTTCGGTGCTAGAAAATATTATACCGTCAATTTACTTAATAAGTGAATCGATAAGGACAGGATCACAAAAGACTTAAAAAAAAGAATATACAAAGAAGAGTTTGATCCTGGCTCAGGATGAACGCTAGCGATA
>NZ_DAOKYH010000021.1:0-53576 GCF_035323175.1 Dysgonomonas sp.
TCTAAAATATCCTGTTCGAGCTTATCCTTTTTCTCATAGCTCGAAAGAGTAGCTTGTGATACTCCTATTTGCTCTGCCAGAACATCTTGATTAATGTTTCGCCATTCTCTCCAACGGCGAACGTTTGGACCATGATTGCTCTTCTTTATGCTTGTTTCTTCCATGTCTTTCTATTTGTGAATTTGTTTATATGCAAAAATAAGCATTTAGAGCAAATAATAATTTATTTGTGAAGATAATATTTTAACAGTTAGGATATTAATATATTATTTGTGTTTCTGATATCTTATTGTCTCAATTGATAGGATATAAGAGGCTGTGCCCTTTACTTTGCAATTGTGAATTATACAAACTCAAATATAGCAACCCTTACAAAAGTGCAGTAAGCCTAATAAAAATATTTATGGAAAAATTAGAAAGAGGGGATATAAATCTGGAACCGATGTATACATTCTTTAAAGAAGATATCTCACCTAAAGACTTTGCTAAACTATTGGATGAATTTTTATATAACTATGTCATTCTATTCATACAGTCTCAATCTGATGCTATAATTAGCACGCATAAAGATACTCTTGAATTTATCCACTATCTAAAAACCTTACGGGATATTGCTCCTTTGTGTTATAAAAGGCAATAAAGTGATCAAATTCCAAAATACAGGTTTGAGAGTAGAACTGTTAAGGGTGCACAGCAATCCTGATAGAGAAATCTGTCAGGATTTTTTCATTTCATTTTTTAGATAAACCATGTCTATTAGTTGCTTGCCATTTTCAAATATTTGATGGTCGTAATTGTCTATGAAAAAGTTTTTTACAGTGTGTGAATATACAAAGCCAAATTTTTTGTAAAATGACAATATAGTAGGATCGTCGCCTGTGCCAACCAATAATATGTCACATTTGTCTTTGTAGTTGTCAATTATGTATCTCATCATTAAACTCCCGTATCCTTTCCGCTGTTCTTTTTGGTAAGTTGCAATATTTTTGATTTCGAAAGTTTTCTCGTCTTCTTGGGTAACGGCACAAACGGTTTTTAGATCAGTGTCGTATAAAGCAAATAGTTCTCCTCTTTCTAAATATCTGTAGATCATGCTTTCCTGTTCATCGCCCAATAGCAGCAGGTTCATAAACCGGTCTTTATCCTCTGTTATTTTTTTTATTTTCATTTTAGCAGCATGTTGATATTAATAACAAGGCAATATTAATAAATAAGGTTTAAAACGTCAAGAAATCGGTTTGAGAAAAGAATGGCTGTCTACTCGCTTACTTCTTCTCCGAACAGTTTTTTCCACTTGGCTACAGTATTGCGACTAAGTTTGTATTTTGTGGCTAGTTCTTTGTTGTTTAGCATATTCTCTTTCTGGTCTTGGAGTATTTGCTTTATACTTTCTTGGTCGTAAGCACGGTGACGTTGTCCCAGAAGTATTTCTTTGCGCCCTTGTTTATTTGAGAATAAAATCATATTAACCCGTATTACGTCTAAAGCAGTCCAATTCCTTTTATTTAAGTAATTGATGCAGTTCTCCTCCCTATCGGGATACTTATCACGAATCATGTCGGCATATATCTTATGGTATAAGGGTCTATTCTCTTTGTTTTTCAATTTTTGTTTTTTCTTCCTCTCCATTCGGTTTGTTTGTGTTATTTCCATATTTTCTCATCCAGCGGTTAATTGTTGTTGAAGGAATATTGTATTCTTGCTGTACGTCACGTTTGTTTTTGCGCCCACTTTCTATTAGTTCTAGTAGGTACATAATTACTTCGTGAGTATAGATGTTCTTCTTAAATACAGGTAGAGATGTGTTCTTTTCCCTATTTGTTTTATTGATATCCTGCGGAGCATAAAGAATAAGATGTTGACTATAGATTCGAAAAAAATCATATTCCAACAATTTACTCCAATGCAATAAGAGTTCACTCTCTAAAGACTTTCGATCAAACATATCTTTAATGTCTTCCTCTGATACTTTCAGGAAATTACATGCCCGGTTAATATTCACATTGCATTCCGACATGCGTTTTTGAATTAACTTTCCGATATGAATACTTCTAAAATTATTAAGGTTTGGCATATAATCTTCTTTCGACAATAAAATGTTTAATATAAATTTTACCTGTTTATTTATTCCTAACCGGTTTTTATTAAAAAGGGAGATACTGAGATCTCCCTTTCCTACGCATAGCTTTGTTAATCAGGCTTTCTTAGGAAAGCCTACCTAAGATTGAAAAGTCCCAAAAGCTCTAGAGATTGCTATCTTTAATTTAATAACTAGTTAAGCCAATCCCCTTGAGTTGTCTTTTATCTAGTGAGGATTAATTCCTCCTTCTGTTGCAACCTTTTTTATTAGGTAGGCGACAGAGTTTAACTCTAAAAAAGAGTTTGCATTAGTCCCCCAAGGTGGGGTGGCTCCTCCATTTTGTGTGCCATATTGTTGTATAAAATAGAATGGCACTCCGTCAGAAGTGTATCTTGCCGGATACCATACGTCTCCCGCTGTAGTGTTACTGCTCGTAGCAACACTGTCTCCGAAATAGATGAAGTTTTTTGCATCATTCATCCAAACAATGGATGTCGTTGGACTTTGTTTCATTTTAGACCAGGTGTTTGATGCCGGACATATTTGCACAGAGCCATCTGGCAATGATGACATAACAATAGAGTTCGATGAACTGGAATCTTCAACCCAATATAATCCGGCTGTGTTTCCGAATGGACCATTGATAACTTTATTATCAGTATAGTTGTTAACCTGATATCCATCAGCATTAGAATATGTTCCTGATATTTGATTCTGTGCCGGGCTTATCCCAAATATCCCATTCATTAATACATTTACGGCTGAGGCTGTATTATCGGAAGAGCCATAGATTATAGCTCCACCTCGGTTGATGTAGCTAGCTAAAGCTTTAGAAATATTATCATTAGGTGATGCTCCATAAGCAAAGTATAATACTATATCAGGATACTGACTGTTATATCCATTATTCAGCATTGTTGCTGCATCATTGACATTGGTTGTTACCCATAAACTCGAAAATTCTTTTATTTTAACGATCCCGTCCGGGCCAAACGACTTGTTTGAGTTAGTTAATGCAGCTAATCTTAGGGATGTATTCCAACTATAGTCTCCACTCCCAATTATGGCATAGGTCATTTTAGGTAATGTCACTGGTATAGTTACATTGCATGTTGCATTTCCAGAATTTGTATTTGCGGTTAAAGTTAGTGCGATGTCTTCATTTACAGTTGGTGTTCCTGTGCCATATAGCGTGACTGTATTTACACCCAGAGTTGTAAAGTCTCCGGATCGAAAGAACTTTATTCCTTTTGATTCATTTGTCTCAATGAGATAAGATCCTAATTTAGAGACATTAACTCTTATTGTAATCGTATTGGTCCCATCTAATTCTATCCCTTTCAGATATTTTCCTATTACGGTAGTAGAGCTGCATAGCAAGTCGTATCCTCCTATTTTAGATTGTACTTTAACTGTAGTCGAACAGATGTTGCTTTCATTGATCTTAATCGTAAAGTTATCATTCTGTGGGCTAACAGGCATGCCTTGTCCATCGAGATAAATTACATATTGTCCCTTTTCAAGGAATACACCACTTGCATAAAAAGAGTAACCATTTGAAGATCCGTTGATAGAAGCACTTGCAGTCCATGCCCCGGGCTTCTTTACATCTATAATTAGTTTTATTTTATTTTCGCTTGTTAATGCGGTACTCTCTACATAAGATCCCATTATTGATACATCGGGGCATGAAATTTCAACAACAGCTTTTCCTAAAGCGTATTGGAAACAATTCCATTGCTCTCCATCCCACTGATTTAAACCTAAGCATAATTCTTTATCATCATTCTCTGTCAGGTTGTAAACGATCAAGCCCGTATGAGCCTTATCTAAAGCCTCCTTATTGGCTACTCCGCTATAGGCACTATTCGGTCCCGAAGCCGGATCATCCGGGTCTGCCAAGAACATGGGATAAAGAGCTTTTTTTTCTGATAAGGTTACTCGTGGTAAGGCTAAACCCCTATGCGCATTAGAGCTGGCATCGGTCACCGCATCTTTCTCTTTTAGTTGTAAGATAGATCCGGATATCGGCTCTTCACCCGAGCCGATTGAGACTTGCGCTTGTAGTGTAGATAAGGGCAAGAACAACATTATAAAAACGAGAAATGTTGTTACTGATTTGTTTCGATTCATAAGTTCTCTTTTAGTTTATTTCTATTAATTTGTGCTACAATCATATTTTGTTTTGTAAAAAACAGGACAGCATAAATAATACCTCACGTAACGATAGTTACAAATGCAGAACTTATTTATAATTAGGGTGATAGAGTAATTCGTCTTGATGATATGTCTTAGATATATGTGCTACGATATTTTTATCTTATATCTTTATATTACCTTCATGCTGTTTGTCTGTTCGGGAATTTTTGACAAAATTGAGAGATTTATTTTGTGTAAACAATAAGCTATATCGACATCGCTGTTAATAATGTATCTATTTTAGAGCTTGTTTATAAGGTTAGGGAGGATATTCGATGTATTGACGTGAAAAAAAATGAATATACATTGAATTGCAGGTAAACTTGTAGTTGTTAAATTTTTAATCGTCAGAAGTTGTATCCTCTCCCAACATTATTTCGACTGCTTTTCTTTGTTCATTAAAATATTCTTTTCTTATTAGATCGGCACTTCCCGTTATAAGAATAGAATATCGTTTCATCGATTCAATCCAGATTTGATGAACTTCCAGTAGATGGGAGTCGAAGCTCGTAATACCACCTATCCCATAAATTCTAAAATGAGCTATTTGACTATTGTCTGACTTGATTAAAGAACAAGAAGATTCTATATTGATGCTCGAGATATAAACAGATATCTTTGATGATGTACCCAAACTGCCTTTCGCAGCTTTTGTTTCGAGATTGTTTATTAAGTCGAGGAGGTCTTTTTTTAGTAGTATGACTTCCGGTTTTGTTATCAATTTAAGCTTGGAGAAGAAAACTATATCCTTAATGTATGAAGTAAAAGTATTGCAGTCGAAGATATATTCAGTATCAATAGTCTTACTCTCTTTTATAAATTCATGAACCAGGTTCGCAATTTCATCCGAAATTTTATACTCCGAAAAAGGCAGTTTATGTTCTATTGCTTTTGTTTGGTATAGCCATTTGTAAGATGCGACTTTCGCTAAAGTTTTATATTCCAGAAAAAGCTGAAAAGGGATCATGTTGGAGGCAATGATAAGTTTTGCATTTGTTGACTGCCGTGCTACTTTATGAAGTTCTATATATGATTCTGCAACTTTTTTGAGTGTATTTTCAAGGTTATCACTTATAATCATCTTTGTTTCAAAAGATGCATTCTTGGCGTCTTTTTTCTGATGATTGATAATGTCATCCAATGAAATGTTTAGGTCGTTAGATATTTTAATGAGTTCATCCATATTGAACATTACTTCTCCTCTCAATCTGCGATATACAGCTTCTCTTCCCAAGGAAAGCAAATTCATTAAGTAATATAAAATCTTGACATTGTCAGGAATTGCCAATTTTATTAATGTAACTAGTCTTTTTATAGCTTTATTGTTTTGTTGCATATATTATATTTTCTACTTCGTAGATATACTTTTTATAAAAGAAAAAGCTCTTTTATGGACTTAATATTAGAGAGTTTATTGTTCAGCCCATGGCCTTGCATAAGTATATTTGTAGAGCCCTTAAGTCTAAACTTTTCTGTATTCGATATAACGAATGAATATCGTTTGTCCTATTTTTTAGACAGTTATGGGTGGAAACAGTTTATATGATAAGATTGAAAAAACGAAGTGTAAAAGTGAAATATTAATCTGTATTAGACAATAGGCTGATTCGACAACAGTGTTTATTCTGTGTCTTTATTCGTGTTTTTCTATAAAGTGTGATAAGGTATGTCAGCACAAATTAAGGAAAAAGTTTAACCGTGCCTGTTATTGAAAATGCGGTATAGGAAATAGTTATAATTTTTGCATTATAAATTCTCTTTGCTTGTTAAAATATTCGATTCGAACTAAATCCGCACTGCGTGTTATTAATGTAGAGTATCGTTTTAATGAATTAATCCAAGTTTTATGTACTTTACATATAGTCGGATCTTCAGTGTTTATACTGCAAAGGCCATATATGCGGAAATGTGTAACCTGATTATTATCCCATTCTAGAAATGTGTAAGTTGTATCTATGCTAATATTAGATATATAAACCGATATTTTTGAGGTTGGGCTAAATTTACCCGAAGCAGTTTTTATTTCGAGGTCGTCAATCAAGTTCAAAAATTCTTCTTTCAATAAGTTGACCTCTTCGTTAGTTATTAAATTTAATTTGTAAAGAAAAACAATGTCTTCAACTATAGAATTAAAGGTGTTGGGATCAAATATAAAATCAGAGTCAATGGTATTGTATTCTTTTACAAATTCATGAGCAAGCTTGATTATTTCATCCGATACCTTATAGTCACTAAAGGACATCATATTTTCAACTGGTTGAGTTTGATACAACCATTTGTAAGATGGAATTCTCGCCAGATTTCTATAATTGAGAAAAAACTGATAGGGCATCGTATTTGTTGCGATAGACATTTTGGCTTCAGGGTGTCTATTTGCGAGTTTACACAATTCGACATGTCCATTTAATGTCTGTTTGAGGTTCTCCATAAGATGTTTTAAAGAAGTATCTTTTATCAGCATTTTTGTTTCAAACAAAATGCCATATTTTTCCATTTTTTCAGGATTTACAATACTATCTAAAGATATGTCCAAGTCTTTGGATATTAGTATGAGTTCATCCAGATTGAATGTTATCTCTCCTCTTAGTCTGCGATATACAGCTTCTCGGCCTAACGATAACAAATCCATCAGGTAATGGGCTATTTTGACATTTTCGGGAAGTGCAGATTTGATTCTATACACCAAGTTGTTTACAACCTCTTTATTCATCATAGACTCACATTTATTGAGATTGAGATATGTTTAGTGGTTAACTTTAATCTAAGTTTTAGTAAATCTTTTTTTATCGCATAAATTTATTATATTTATTTGAAAATTGATATGGATTTTATTCAAGAATGTGTTATTTTATCACTTTTTTTTGAAAGCTTTTATCGTTGAGGTGAATCCCCGTATTCATCCAAAGTTTGCACATTTATGATTCTTTGATTGCTGCTGCCTCTGAATCGTAGCTCTTCGCTTCGCAGTGTTTCAATATATCTGCCGTCTACCAAAAAATCGATAAAAGGAAGAATTTGAGAAAGCCTCTCTGATTTTAGAATGTTTTCATACAAAAATCCGGTATAGCACCAGATGTTTTTGTCTGTTTCTGCTTTTATTCGTTGTGCAAGCTGTGTGAAACCTTCTACTTGAAACAAGGGATCCCCACCCGAAAAGGTAACGTTTGCGAATTCATCTTCTTTTATTATCTCTAATAGCTGCTCGATGGTGTGTGGTGTGCCATTTTCTATATCCCACGATTGGGTATTGTGGCATCCCGAACATCTGTGTGCACAACCCGCAGCGTAGATGGCCGTTCTGAATCCGGGACCATCTACGGTGGTGTCATGTATAATATTTAGTATTGATAGCTTATTCATGAATAATGCGGTCGTTTAACTCTGCCAGTTTTGCGCTGTTCCATCGGTCTGTTGTCCCTACCAGATAACCTGTTATGCGTTGCAGGCGATCTATTTCGTCGCTACCGCATTTTGGGCATCGGGTGAGCTTTGTATCCGAATTTTCATAGCCACATTTCAAACAACGGTTGCGGTTGTGATTGACTGATGCATACCCCATATTATATTTATCCATCATATCTACTACTGTCAATATAGCATCGGGGTTGTGTGTGGCATCACCGTCTATCTCTACATAAAAGATATGTCCTCCTCGAGTTAGGTCATGATAGGGAGCCTCTGTCTTTGCTTTCTGATGTGCACTGCATTGGTAATATACGGGTACGTGATTGGAATTGGTGTAATATTCACGATCGGTGATGCCCTTGATTAGCCCAAAGTCTTTTTTATCACGACGGGTAAAGCGTCCGGCCAGACCTTCGGCAGGAGTTGCAAGTACACTGTAATTATGCTGATATTTTTCTGAGAATTCATTTACCCGATCTTTCATATAAGTTACTATCTCCAATCCGAGTTTTTGAGCTTGCTCATCTTCTCCATGATGCTTACCTACAAGTGCAACAAGAGCTTCGGCAAGTCCTATAAAACCAATGCCCAATGTGCCCTGATTAATAACCTTCTCTATCGTGTTCTCATCTTTTACTTGCTCGCATCCTTCCCATAATACAGACATTAGTAATGGAAATTGTTTGGGAGCGGCAGTTTTCTGAAATTCGAAACGACGATGCAATTGTAATCCTGTTAAGTCGAGTATCTGGTTTAGTTTGCTGTAGAAGCAATCTATTCTTTCATTTTCATTTTCTATATTTCTGCATTCTAAGGCAATGCGTACAAGATTGATAGTGGAGAAAGAGAGATTTCCCCGTCCAATAGAAGTTTTCTTTCCAAAACGATTTTCGAATACCCGTGTCCGACAACCCATTGTAGCTACTTCGTGTTCAAATCGGCGAGGATCGTCTGCTTTCCAGTCTTCATGTTGGTTGAATGTCGCATCCAGATTCAAGAAGTTAGGGAAGAAACGGCGGGCACTTACCTTGCTTGCTAATATATAAAGGTCATAGTTTTTGTCATCCGGCAAATAGTTTACGCCTCGTTTCTTTTTCCATATTTGTATAGGGAAAATAGCAGTTACGCCACTTCCTACACCCTCGTATGTGCTGTGGAGTAATTCGCGAATAATACAGCGCCCTTCAGCGGAGGTGTCCGTTCCGTAATTGACCGAACTGAATACGACCTGATTTCCTCCACGAGAATGGATTGTGTTCATGTTGTGAATAAAGGCCTCCATCGATTGGTGAACTCTGCTCACTGTTCTGTTTATAGCATGCTGTATAATTCGTTTGTCTCCTGCTAAATCTTTGACGGAACAAGGGATATAATCTTCTATTTCAGTTTCGTACAAATGTTTGTATTCTATTCCTGTAGCTTGTTCGAGAACTTTTATTTCTTCAATAAAACTCTTACGTACAAATGGAGCTAAATAAAAATCGAAAGCAGGAATAGCCTGTCCTCCATGCATCTCATTTTGTGCTGTTTCCAGAGAGATGCAACCTAGCATACTGGCTGTCTCGATGCGTTTTGCGGGACGAGATTCTCCATGTCCTGCAAAAAAACCGTTTTGTAATATTTTATCTAAAGGATGTTGTACGCAAGTAAGGCTTTTGGTTGGATAGTAATCTTTGTCGTGTATATGCAGATAGTTGAGACGAACAGCTTCTTTTACCTCCGGTAATAATAAATAATCATCCACAAATGGTTTGGTGGTTTCGCTAGCAAACTTCATCATCATACCGGCAGGAGTATCGGCATTCATGTTTGCATTTTCGCGCGTGATATCGTTCGATTTAGTATCTATAATTTCCAGAAACATGTCTCGCGTTTTTGCTTTGCGAGCAATGCTGCGTTTGTCACGATAGGCGATGTATTTTTTTGCCACCTCTTTGCGCGGGCTTTTCATCAACTCCATTTCTACCATGTCTTGTATTTGCTCCACTGTCATCTGCTCATTTCCCTGACAGGATACATAGTCTGTAATGCGTCTGATTAAAGTGGAATCTTCTCCTTGTTCGGTGTGTAGCATGGCTTTGCGAACTGCCGCCATGATTTTTTCCTCATTAAAACCGACGATACGTCCGTCTCTTTTTACAACTGTCTGAATCATATTCGTTATCGTTTATACTTTTATTGTATCAATTAAAATATAACTGACAGGAGCAGGGAAGTACACAGACTTATTTGGAGTTAATATGTTGTATAATTCTGCTGCTTTTCTCCCGAAAGCTAGAATGTATATACGGCAGGTCTTCTGACTTATTTCGCAGTTGGTAACCTTCCCATCAGTATTCGTTGACAGTGGTGTGAGAGTCCAACTACCTTTCTGAAATTTACAGCTACGGGGATAGTTCAGGTCTTTCACCTGATTCCCTTTTCATCCGATTATATTCGGAACCGTATATGTTAACAAAGTTATATGATTTTACTTAATAAAAGACTTGATTGGATATTTTATTTAAGTATTTTCTGATTTAAATTTTCTCTGTTTGTTGTTAATTAGCTTCTTATGAGTTTGTTGTAATTTTATTATTGTTGAAAAGTTTTCTAAAAATAAAATTTTATATTCTTATTGATGATCTTTTTTTGTTTTTGTAATGAAAAATGTTTTATGAATAATCTATATATCAGACCTTAAGTCCATAACTTCGGAAAATATTTTCAGCCTTCTCTATTTCCGACTGTTCGGGAGGTTCAATGTCTTTAAGCTTGTAGTCTTCACCTAATTGCTCCCATTTATGCAACCCCATTTGATGAAAAGGTAGAATATCTACTCGCTGTACATTTTTATATACAGAAACTTGTTTTGCCCAGTCATTTAGGTCTTTTTCATCGTCGGTGAAGCCCGGAACGAGCACATATCTTAGCCATGCAGGTTTTTCAATTTCTGTGAGGTACTGCATGAAGCGAAGTGTTGGCTCCAGTGGTTTTGCTGTGAGGTTTTTATATTTATCAGGGTTGATTTGTTTAATGTCTAGCAGTACAAGATCTGTGTACTCTAAAACCTCTTTTACCTTATCATTTAATATATATCCTGATGTGTCTATAGCTGTATGTAAACCTTCATTTTTACACATCTTGAATAGTTCAATAATAAACTGGGGTTGTAGCAGGGGTTCTCCTCCCGAAATGGTTATGCCCCCATTGCGTATGAAGTTTTTTACCTTCTTTACTTCTTCAAAAGCCTCTTCCGGAGCTAGTTCGTACTTCTTATCGTTCATATTCCATGTGTCTGGGTTATGGCAATAGAGGCAACGAAGAGGGCAGCCTTGCATAAAAAATACAAATCTTATACCCGGGCCGTCTTTAGTTCCAAAAGATTCGAAAGAATGAATTAAACCTTTCATTATTTATTTTCTTCCAGCTAAGTGAAGTTGCCCCAAAAGTGTTTTTTTTGTTTTGGAGCAACTTTTTATTTATTAACGGAGTATCAGAATGATGTAGTAATTGTTCTGTTTATAACATCCAATTGCTGCTCTTTTGTAAGTTTTACGAAATTAACAGCATAACCTGATACACGTATTGTCAACTGAGGATATTTTTCAGGATGTTCCATCGCGTCGATAAGTAGATTCCTGTCAAATACATTAACGTTGAGATGGTGACCTGTTTGTAAGAAGTAGCCATCAAGAAGTCCGCTGAGGTTTTGAGCTTCTTCTTTTCTGTTTTTACCCAATGTGTTTGGTGTGATAGCGAAAGTATATGAAATACCGTCATTTGCATGAGCAAACGGAAGCTTCGCTACAGATGAAAGTGATGCTACAGCTCCTCTGGTATCACGCCCATGCATAGGGTTGGCTCCCGGAGCAAAAGGTGTTCCTCCACGTCGTCCGTCAGGGGTGTTTCCTGTTTTCTTTCCGTAAACAACATTTGAAGTGATGGTCAATACCGACTGTGTAGGTATCGCATCTTTATACATCTTACGTTTACGGATTTTGCTCATGAACTTTTCTACTATTTCCACAGCAAACCTGTCGGTCTTGTCGTCGTTGTTTCCAAACGGAACGTAATCTTTCTCTATAATATAGTCGACTGCGTCACCTTCTTCATTTCTTACGATGCGTACTTTTCCGTACTTGATGGCAGCAAAAGAGTCAGCGATAATGGACAAACCCGAAACGCCGAATGCTTGTGTCCGAACGATATCAACATCATGCAAAGCCATTTCTAAAGCTTCGTATGAATATTTATCGTGCATATAATGGATGATATTTAATGCCTTTACGTAAGTTTCGGCAACCCAATCCAAGGTGCGGTCAAATTTCTCCCAAACTTCTTCAAAGTCAAGATACTCTCCTGATACCTTTTCTACCCAATGTTTTGGTAATACTTGAGCTTTGGTTATTTCGTCTTTACCTCCGTTGATTGTATATAGTAGAGCCTTTGGTAGGTTTGCTCTAGCTCCGAAGAATTGCATCTGGTGTCCTATTCGCATGGGCGATACACAGCATGCGATACCGTAATCATCGCCTAGTTGAGGGCGCATCAGGTCGTCATTCTCGTACTGAAGTGATGAAGTATCGATAGAAACCTTGGCGCAATAATGCTTCCAGCTTTCAGGTAAACGGTCGCTCCATAATATTGTTAGATTAGGTTCGGGTGCAGGCCCTAGGTTGTATAGTGTATGAAGCATACGGTAGCTATTTTTCGTAACCATCGACTTTCCGTTATTTGTCATACCTCCGATCGATTCGGTTACCCATACCGGATCTCCCGAAAATAGTTCATTATATTCATTTGTGCGAAGATAACGGACTATGCGCAACTTCATTACAAAATGATCAATAAGCTCTTGTGCGTCTACCTCGCTTATTAAGCCTGCTTGTAAATCTCTTTCAATATATATATCGAGGAAAGTAGTTACACGTCCGAGGCTCATCGCTGCACCGTTTTGGTCTTTAATAGCACCCAGGTATCCAAAGTATGTCCATTGGATAGCTTCTTGGGCTGTATTCGCCGGTTGAGAAATGTCAAACCCGTACGAAGCAGCCATACGTTTCAAGGCTAGTAATGCTTCTATTTGCGAATTTAGCTCTTCACGAAGACGAATCAGATCGTCTGTCATCACAATTGGGTCACATTCTTGGAAACGTTTTTCTCGTTCCGAGATTAATCGATCTACACCGTAAAGAGCTACTCTGCGATAATCGCCGATAATACGTCCACGTCCGTAAGCATCGGGTAGGCCCGTTAACAATCCATTGCTTCTGGCTCTGCGTATGCTGTCGGTATAAGCAGCGAATACACCTTCGTTGTGTGTGCGTCTGTATTTTGAGAATATTTCTTCTGTCCCTTTGTCGAGTTTATAACCATATTCGGCCAAACTCTGTTTCACCATACGGAGACCTCCGTTAGGGAATATTGCTCTTTTTAGCGGTTTGTCTGTTTGAACCCCTACAATTTTTTCCAGCTCTTGGTCTATATATCCGGGTCCATAAGCATCAATTTGAGAAGGTATTCGAGTCTCGGCATCATATATGCCTTTCTCTTTTTCTTCAATAAACATTGTGCTTAACTTTTCCCATAGCTTGATTGTTGCTTCAGTAGGGTTTTGTAGAAAAGATTCGTCTCCTGTGTATTCTTTATAGTTTTGGAGTATAAAATCATTTACATTGATTTCCTCTTGCCACCGTGTGCCTTTAAAGTTTTTATATGCTTCCATTTGATTATAAAATAAATTTCTAAGTACTCAATTTTCAGAGCTTACGTGGAATAGAATAAGAAATAAATACAGACGTATTTAAATAAATGTAACAGAATAAAAATAAAATAGAGAAGGCTTTTTCTATTTGAAAAAATCCCATCCTAAATCTTCAGCTTTATTCCTCGAAAGCTTCAATCTATATGGTCTTGGCAGGTCTTCTGACTTACTTTATCTTTGAGCATCCTTCCCATTCAGTGTAAGAACAGTGGATAGAGTATTGTTCAAAGTCTTTGGAGGAGCTTACAGCAGCGGGTCTGTCCAGGATTTTCACCTGATTCCCTTTTCATCATTTTCTATGGATATAGTAAATGACACCAAAACCTGTGACAAAGTTATATGTTTTTAAGCATAAAAATAAACATTTAATGCAAAAATGCTTATTGATTGAGACTCTTCTCTTTTTGTTTTCTTTTATATCTTTTTGTATAGGAAAAAATAAAAAAGATGTGCTATTTATTATTTTTTCCTATACCTTTGCCTCCCGAAAGTTCTTTATCATTATTCTTCAACCGCTAAGGTGCCTCAGATATTGAGGAGAATAGGGAATCAGGTGAAAGTCCTGAGCTGTCGCGCAACTGTAATCACCGCGAAAGTTTCTATTTAAAAATCCACTGTTTCGTGCAGAGATGGGAAGGAAAATAGAAATGGTGAAAGCCAGGATACCTGCCTTAAATCGGATTGACAATGCTTCGCGATAAAAGTGTTATGTCTAATAATTTCATTCATCCCTCTTGTCGGAGGAGATGTTATTATCCAGGTGTGTTCTTATTGCAGCATTGAGAAGTTCAAAAGAGCTTTTTACATTTATGTTTAATCGTAAAAAGTTTAGAAAGAAATGCGCGCAAACGTTCTTGATTATTCGCATGTTGATGATCGATGTGCAGATGTAGAAAACACACGTTCAGACAAAGAGTTGTCGCTGAAGGAATTTGTAGACATCATATTGGAGGTCAGTACCCTGTTGCTTGAATCGGGAGCCCACTGTGAAAGAATTAATAGGAATGTACAACGTATAGCACAGAAAACAAACTATAAAGTAGAAATGCTGATATCATTTACTGCAGTATCGGTATCAGTAACCGATATGGATAATGAGGAAAACATAGTGACGGCCAATAAAAAGATAATACATCATGGGGTACACTTTGGAATACTCACCAATACCAGTTTGCTGACATGGGAACTTGCCGAAGATCGGATTTCTTTGCAGGAGTTGCACCAGCGTATAAAAAGATTGAAAGATACCTCTCGTTATTCTGTTTGGCTTGTTCGCCTGTTTATTGGAATAGCTTGCGGATCGTTATGCCTACTGGCCGGAGGGAATTTAATAGATGGGGCTTTTGCTTTTTTAGCCTCATTCGTGGGGCTTGCGGTGCGTCAGGAGATGATTAAGAGAAAGTTTAACCTGATGGTTATTGTAATCTGCTCAGCGTTTGTGACAACAACCATATCAGGATTGAATATCTTATCTGGATTTGGTTATTTGCCTCAAACATCTATTGCTACTTCTGTATTATTCCTTATTCCGGGAGTTCCTCTGATAAATAGTATAATCGATTTGCTTGAAGGGTATATCCCTACAGGTATTGCCCGTGGAGCATTCGGCGGATTTATTCTTTTATGTATCGCTGTGGGGATGTTTATTAGTATGACAATAATAGGAATAAATAACTTTTGATTATGCTAATAGATATATTGAAAGACGCTTTTCTTAGTTTTTTTATTGCTATAGGTTTTGCACTATTGTTCGAAACGCCTAAGAAGGGATTGTTCGTTGCCGGTTTGCTGGGAGGGCTTGGTCATGCTATTCGTTTTACGTTGTTGTATTTCGACTTTGGCTTGATCTCAGCTACGTTAAGTGGCACTGTTGTGATAGGGCTTTTGGGTATCTACTGTGCTCATAAGATACATACTCCTCCGGTTGTATTTACATTGCCGGCTTGTATAACCATGATACCGGGCTTGTATGCCTACAAGACGATGCTGGGATGTATACGGATATATGAAGAGGGAACGACCAGTGCAAAAACAGCATTTTTATTGCATGACACGGTTTACAATTTTATATTGACATCTTCTTTACTCTTTTGTCTGGCAATCGGTATATGTATTGCCGCATTATTGTTTCGGAAAAAGAGCGTAAAGAAAATAAAGAAGATAAAAGATTTAGGGGTAAAAATATTTTGATACTAATATATTAACTAATTAATAACAAAGATGCTGCAAGAATTTACATTAAACAGGGGTCGTGCTATCATCAATTTCTCTTTGAAGTATTGTGATAACAGACAGAAAATTTTAAGTAGTTATGCGTTTCATCGGGTGGTTGAATCCTTTATTTTCAGAATAAAGAAAGATAACCAGATTATTTACGATTATTTTATTAAAGATTTCAAAACTGATGAAGAGCTCACCTTGTCTTTGATAGAGGTGATGAAGCTTTTGACTGTATGTGAAATAGATGAGCTTTTGGTAGTAAATAATAAATTTGCTCCATTCTTTAAGGATAAAGGCTTGTTTATAGAGCTTATAGAAATGCTGTATAACTATTGGAGAAGGCTGGAAAGGGTTACTGTTGTTCACAACAATCGCATGGGTGATGGTCTTCAAAATGTGCGATTTGTGCAAGCAAACCAACTTCTTAATGAGTTGATACTATCTATCTACAGACGTACAGAAGAAACCGTAATGGGATACAGTCATAGCGTATACCGTCAGACTATCGCAGGGGCGAATGCAGGCTTGATGCTTAACGATATGCAATGGAATTGCCCGATTGAATATAAGGGGCTTGCATCTATACCATTTATAGGAACAGTCGTTATCAATCCTCCTTATATTTCATATACGAAGAAGAACACCAGAGATGGTATTTTTCAGGAACATCAAACAAATCCATTGGCTAATTTGATTCTGAATGAGGATGAGTGGTTTTTGTACCCTGCAAAAGTTGGTAACTTGTTAGCTTTTGTTTACTTCCATAAAGATTTTATGTGTCATGGTTTAGGTCTTGCTAACTTGTTCGAGTTGGCTAAAGGCAATGATTATGTAGGAAAGAAACCTGATTTGATTTACGTATTCGGATACCCTGACGGCTATGAAGAAAAACGTACTTTCTATCATAAGGATAAGAAGAATGATATATTGATCGGTTATGCTAATTATTGCGATGATATCGACTATTTTGGTTATATGAAGAAGATGCTTCTTACGCTGCATAATATCAAGCAAATGGAAAGAGGCAATCTGCCTATTCATGGGGCTATGGTGAACATTGCTCTGAAGAATGGTAAAGAAGCAAATATTATCATAATGGGAGATAGTGGAGCTGGTAAATCTGAAAGTCTTGAAGCTTTCCGCACACTCAACGAAAAATATATACGTCACATGCGTGTAATATTCGATGATATGGGATATTTGCAATTTGAAGCAGACGGACAGATAAAAGGATATGGAACTGAGATAGGAGCCTTTGTCCGTACCGACGACTTGGATCCTGCTTATGCTTTTGCTCAGCTGGATAGAGGTATTTATACTAACCCGGATAGAATAAATGCACGAGTAACCATTCCGATATCTACTTATGAGGTTATATCGAGAGGATATACGATTGACTATATGCTATATGCTAATAATTATGCCGAATCGGAAACAAAGATCAGTTTCTTTGAGGATGTCGATAAAGCAATAGAGGTTTTTGAAGACGGAGCAAGAAAGGCAAAAGGAACAACAACCGAGAAAGGGCTTGTTAAGTCTTATTTCGCAAATCCTTTTGGCCCTGTGCAGGAAAGAGATAAAGCTGAAAAGCTTGTACGTAAATTCTTCTTGGCTTTAGACGAAAGTGATGCAAAAATAGGAGAGATGCATACTTCTCTGGCTATTGATGGTAAAAGCAAAGAAGGTCCACGTGAAGCGGCTGAAGAGCTTTTCAGTATTATCAATGAGTAATTTGCAGTAGCTGATATTTAAAATAAGACAGGATCGATTTCTTCGTGAATACCGATCCTGTTTTTTTATGCTGTAAAATTCTGATATTATTCTCCGCCTACAGTCAGCTTGCGTACTAAAATCGAAGGTAGCCCTTGTCCTACAGGTACACTCTGTCCGTCTTTTCCACAAGTCCATGTGCCTTCATCTATCTTCAGATTATTGCCCACCATTGTAATGTCGGTGAGGACTTTGGCTCCGTTGCCAATGATGTTTATATCTTTTATCGGTTGAGTAAGTTTACCGTTCTCAATCAGATAACCTGTTTTTACGAAAAAGGTGAAATCTCCTGCTCCGATTTGTACCTGTCCATTGGTGAAATTATCTACATATACGCCTTGTTTAACTGATGCTATAATGTCAGTTTCGGGAACGCTTCCGTTTTCCATATATGTTACCCGCATACGGGGTAGGGGAGCATAGCGGAACGATTGTCGCCTTCCGTTTCCTGTTGGCGATACATTGTAATGCTTCGCACTTATTCGGTCGTGAAGATAGCTTTCCAAAACTCCATCTTTCACAATATACGTTTTTTGAGTTTCTACTCCTTCATCATCAAAATTGATTGTGCCTCGGGCATTGTCTATGGTGCCGTCATCCACAACATTTATGTCTGGTGAACAGATTTGTTTTCCAAGCTGATCGGAAAATATGGAGATATTCTTTCTGTTAAAATCCGCCTCGAATGTATGGCCTATCGCTTCATGCAATAAGATTCCCGAACTTCCTGCACCCATCACTACAGGCATCTCACCGCCTTTGGGTTTTATGGCTTCAAACATCAGAGAGGTTTGTGCAACGGCTTCTTTTGCTAAAGTCTCTATCAGATCATTGTTTAAATACTCAAAACCTTTTCGGTAGGCACGTGAAGCATATCCGTTTTCTATCTTGCCGCCCTGTTCCATTGTACACGAACCTGACATAAGACTCATTGGGCGATAATCCCAGGTAAGGATACCCTCTGAGTTAAAGAAGAAAATATAAGATGTGGAATCGTTTAGGCTGACCGAAGCTTTGATGACCCGAGCGTCTAACTCGAAAATTCTGTCATTCAATTTTTGAACAAATGATTTTTTGTCTGCAACAGAAATGTCAAGCCACGGTCTTTCTATTTTATAGTGGTTTCTGAAATGTTTCTCTTTTATCTCTATCGGAGTTATTCCTTTTGACGGAATAGAGGCTATTCCTGCGGCTGTTTTTGCCGCTTTCAGTAGTTCTGTTATTTCGGTGTTCTCTACATAAGCATACCCTGTCTGATCTCCCGAAACAACTCGTATTCCTACCCCAAAATCTATATTCGAGGCCGCACGATTTACTTCTCCATCACGGAGTGATATGCTATTGCTGAAAGTGTGCTCAAAAAATATGTCGGCATAGTCAGCACCTTTACCTAGAGCTTCGTTTATTACTTTAAGCAAGTCAATCTCCGTTATGGAGAAATGATCTAATATATTTTGTTTGTTCAAATGATCTATCATATTATAATCTCTCTGCGGATTCTATTTTCTTAAATTTATTTATCTGCCATATAAACAAAGCTGCGGTCAGTAAAGTTGCCGAAAAGTCAGCTGTTGGCAATGAATACCATACTCCGTTTACTCCGAAAAACTGCGGTAATATAAACAAGGCTGGTAATAATAATAGGAACTGGCGGGTAAGGCTTAATAGAATTGATTTTCCTGCCATACCTATACATTGGAAAAAGTTTGTAACCACAATCTGGAATCCGACTAGTGGTAGCATAATCGTTACAATACGTAAGGCTTTTGCTGTTTCGGCAGCTAAAGGCGGCGAAGGATTGAACGGTTTAACTATCATGTCCGGCAACAACACGCCTATAGCTAAACCTATGCAGCCAATAGCCACGCCGACTTTTATTGTATAAAACAAGGTTTCTTTAACTCTCTGTATTCTTTTGGCTCCATAATTGTATCCTACAATAGGCTGCATTCCCTGAGTAAGCCCGACCATAATCATTACAATGATCATTATCAGGGTATTTGCTATGGCATAAGCTTCGATAGCAATGTTTCCCCCGTAGGTTTTCAGATTATTGTTGATGAAGAATACGACGATAGACGCTGCAACTTGTATGAAAAACGGAGACATACCGATGCTTGCCACCGCCCATACTATTTTTTTGTTTAAGCCAATATGCTTTCTGCGCAGACGCAACATGCTGTTTTTGTTCATGAAGTGGTACATGACAAAACATAACCCGATAAACATTGAAATGATAGTCGCTATCGCAGCTCCTTTTATTCCCCATTCGAACCAGAAAATAAAAATTGGAGCTATTATAATGTTGGCTATAACGCCGATCAGCATTGTATACATTGCCTTCTGAGGATAGCCCGAAGCGCGCATCATGCTGTTGAAATTGAAGCACATGGTCAGAAATATATTGCCGGGCAGGTAATAAAGTAAGAATTCTTTCGCATACGGAAACGTTTCTTTTGTGGCTCCAATTCTTAATAATATAGGATCGAGAAAAATAAATAACGTAGTAACAAGTACTCCTGTGAATAAAAGAGTCATAAGGAACGAATTTCCTATTATCTTTTCTGCGGTTTCTTTATCTCCGCTACCCAAGCATATTGAAATACGGCTGGCTGAACCTGCACCTACAAGCATACCCACGGCGGCGGTAAGATTCATTATCGGCAAAACAATACCAAGTCCGCCAATGGCATGGTCTCCCAGATTAGGACCGTGTCCAATGTAAATACGGTCTATAATGTTATACAAGGCATTCACCATAGTTCCTACTATGGCCGGCAATGCGTACTGCCAAAGAAGTTTACTTATTTTTTTGTTTTGTAATTCATCAATGTTAGCTGTTTTTGACATCTAAAAAGCATTTAACTGTTAAGGAGTGATTCCTCCCATCTTTTGAGCGTGCAAAGGTACAAAAAACACGACCATCGGCGTTGTTTTTTACATAATTAAGTATTTAACTTTGTTAATTTGAGGTTAGGCCTATCTAGTGTTTATTTACCTTTTATTATTTCTAGAAATTCCGATGGAGTAACGAATTTTACATTCTCCGATTCTAAAAACTCTACTATTTTCACAAAATTTTGCCATTGGTTTTCGTTCCAACTATTTGGATGCCCCTGTAGGTAGAAAAAGTTTAAATTTTTCGATTTTTCGCGATAAGCTTTAAGAAATTCATCATAATTCGGGTTATGTACCGGGTATTCCATATCTAGTGTGTTGGGCAATACATATCCTTTGTAGTAGACGGGAGATATAGGGCTGCCTAATGTCATTTTTATTTGAGGAAGTTGAGCTAAGGCCTTATCTGTGTTCGTATTTGTACTGCTCCAGTGAGGCCCCCATACCCGAAGCTGAAGTCCGAGTTTGGCTTTTGCAAGGCTGTCTGTCAGCAGTAGAGCTTTGAACTGTTGCTCGTAAGTGCCTTCAAATTCGCCTATTGTATCGCCTTTGGTGCGGTTATAATAACCATGATTCCAGAATTCAATGAAACCTCTTTCTGCACGGTCGGTAATCCATTTGAAGTAAGCCGGGTTGTCTTCGGCAAGAGAAAATCCAATTATACCAAAACCAGCTTTTATCTTTTTGTTTTCTATATAATCTGCGACACGTTGCCAGCGGGGGGAAACAACTCCTTCTGTACCTCCTGCAGTTACATCATCTAGCTTTAAAATGACAATTTTCCGGTTTTGAGAAAATGCAGTATTTGTCAATGATATGGCACAGAACAATAGAAGCAGAGAAAATAATATCTTTTTGTTGTACATTGTTTCAGGTTTTATGTGTAAAAATTAGAAAGAATAAAGAAACAAAATATAATTTTCTTTTCCTGTGTTTTGTCTCTTGATTTTTATATCCTTGTTAAATTTTGAATCGGAATGTGTTGTCTCTCAAATTTAAGTGAAAAATAAGATGTTTGTTTTCCATTATATTTCTTAACTTTGCGGGGTTATTCGTGTGCGAAAATATTATTAAAATAATAAAAATCTGAGGATAGATTAATAATGAATATATTGGAATTAAGCGAACAGGAGATAATTCGCAGACAAAGTTTAGATGAACTAAGAGCTTTGGGAGTAGAACCCTATCCGGCTGCATTGTATGAGGTAAATGCATATTCGAAAGAGATCAAAGAGAGCTTTCAGGATGATGCGGATAAGCGTTATGTGTCTTTAGCCGGACGTATAATGGGGCGTCGTATTATGGGTAAAGCTTCCTTTATGGAATTGCAAGACTCGGAAGGACGTATACAGGTTTATATTTCTCGAGATGATCTTTGTCCGGATGAAAATAAAGAGCTTTATAACACTGTCTTCAAGAAATTGCTCGATATTGGCGATTTTGTTGGTGTTAAAGGATTTGTTTTTCGCACTCAGATGGGCGAAATATCCGTGCATGCCGAAGAATTAACGGTTTTGGGGAAATCGCTTCGTCCTCTTCCTGTCGTAAAAGTAAAGGATGGTGTTACCTATGATGGTTTTACCGATCCTGAGCAACGTTATCGTCAACGCTATGTTGATTTGGTTGTTAACGACAACGTTAAAGATGTATTCCTTAAAAGAACAAAAGTGTTCAACTCCATGCGTGAATTCCTTAACAGACATGGATATATAGAAGTTGATACGCCTGTGCTGCAAAGCATTCCCGGAGGAGCTACAGCTCGTCCTTTCATCACACATCATAATGCACTAGACATTCCTCTATATCTGCGTATTGCAAACGAACTATATCTAAAACGCCTTATTGTTGGTGGGTTTGATGGAGTATATGAGTTTTCTCGTAATTTCCGCAACGAAGGTATGGATCGTACTCATAATCCGGAATTTACAGTAATGGAATTCTATGCCGCCTATAAGGATTATAACTGGATGATGGACTTCACAGAGAGGATGTTGGAGAAGATCTGTACAGATGTTCATGGTACAACTAAGGTGAAGATGGGCGATAAGGAGATAGACTATAAGGCTCCATATCCTCGTGTTACGATGATTGACTCTATTAAACATTTTACAGGTTTTGATATTAGTGGTATGGATGAAGATCAGCTACGTGATGTTTGTAAGCAATTAGATATAGAGCAAGATGCAACTATGGGCAAAGGGAAGTTGATAGATGCCATCTTTGGTGAAAAGTGCGAAGGAAACTATATACAACCTACATTTATAATAGACTATCCGGTAGAGATGTCTCCGCTTACAAAGAAGCACCGCAATAATCCCGAGCTAACAGAGCGTTTCGAGCTGATGGTTAATGGCAAGGAATTGGCGAATGCATATTCTGAGCTGAATGATCCGATTGATCAGCGTGCTCGTTTCGAGGATCAGCTAAAATTGTCTGAAAAAGGGGATGATGAGGCGATGTTTATCGATCAGGATTTCTTGCGTGCATTAGAGTACGGTATGCCTCCTACAAGTGGTATCGGTATCGGTATGGATCGTCTGGTTATGTTTATGACCAGTCAGGAAAGCATACAAGAGGTGATGTTCTTCCCTCAAATGCGTCCTGAGAAAGCACCGAAGAAAGATGCTGTATCAAAATATAAAGAATTAGGAATAGCTGAAGATCTTGTCCCTGTACTACAAAAAGCAGGATATTTTACTGTCGAAAGCATGAAGGATGTCAATTCACAGAAGATAAGACAAGATATAGGCGAAGTCAATAAAAAATATAAACTGGATTTAGCACTACCTTCTGTAGACGAAGTAGAAGGATGGGTGAAAAAGCTTAGCTAATCCCCTTGTGTCTAATTAAAGTATGAATGAATGAGTTTTCCCGGTAAAATAACAATATTTGGAGGTGGTACATGGGCTACAGCCCTTGCCAAAATTATGCTTAATCACGAAAAGCATATAAACTGGTACATGCGCCGTCCTGAACAAATAGAGGATTTTAAGAAAACAGGACATAATCCTTCTTATCTTTCAAACGTTGAGTTCAATCTGGATAGAATTACATTTTATTCGGATATAACACAAGCAGTGGAAGATTCGGATACAATAGTTCTTGCTGTACCTTCTCCTTTCTTGAAAAGCCATCTTGAAAAGTTGAATACAAGTTTGGCGAATAAATTTATTATTTCAGCGATTAAAGGTATCGTCCCTCCGGAAAATTTGCTTGTGACAGATTATCTGGAGCAATACTATAATGTATCGCCTCAAAATATGGCGATTGTGGGAGGACCTTGTCATGCCGAGGAAATAGCTTTGGAACGATTGACTTACCCTACTATCGCTTGTGCCGATATTCAGAAGGCAAATGCGATTGCTCAAGTCTTCAATAATAGATTTGTACGGGCTTCGGTGTCGAATGACGTTGCGGGGATTGAACTTGCCGCAGTCCTGAAGAATGTATATGCAATAGCTTCGGGTATTTGCCACGGGCTGAAGTATGGCGATAATTTTCAGGCGGTATTGGTTTCCAATGCTATATCAGAGATGGAACGTTTTGTTGATATCGTTTCTCCTATCGAAAGACGGATACAGGATTCTGCTTATTTAGGAGATCTTCTTGTAACTTGCTATTCTAGTTTTAGCCGCAATCGTACCTTCGGTGCAATGATTGGCAAGGGCTATTCGGTAAAAGCTGCTCAGGTAGAGATGGAAATGATAGCGGAAGGTTATTATGGCACAAAGTGTGTAAGAGAGATCAATGAAAAATATAATGTGGATATTCCTGTTGCAGATATGGTTTATCGTATATTGTATGAAAATTCTCCTGCACATTTAGAAGTGAAAACATTAAGAGAACAGATACTAAAATAAAGAAACAATATGGATAAGGTTATCAAATTAGACATTAGCAAAACATTAGGCTTTATAAGCCAAGCTGATATCAACAGTCAGGCAGCTCTTGCTAAAAAATGCAATGAGGCTCT
Organism: Dysgonomonas sp.; assembly: GCF_035323175.1. Classification (NCBI taxonomy): domain Bacteria; kingdom Pseudomonadati; phylum Bacteroidota; class Bacteroidia; order Bacteroidales; family Dysgonomonadaceae; genus Dysgonomonas; species Dysgonomonas sp. Next base: position 24,292 of record NZ_DAOKYH010000021.1, read on the forward strand.
TCACGATGGGTCAGGCAAAGGAAATGACTTTCTAGGCTGGCTCAATTTGCCATCTTCTATTACAGATGCAGAATTGAAAGATATTGAAGATACAGCAGCTGCATTGAAAGCCAAATGTGAAGTCATTGTATTGGTCGGTATCGGTGGTAGCTATCTTGGATCAAGAGCAGTTATCGATTCTTTATCAAATGCATTTGACTGGTTACAGAAAGATCGTAAGAATCCTGTTATTTTGTATGCAGGAAATAATATAGGTGAAGATTACCTTGTTGAGCTTTTAGCCTACCTGAAAGGTAAATCTTTTGGAATTATCAATATTTCCAAATCGGGAACAACTACAGAACCAGCTTTGGCTTTCCGTATTCTTAAGGCTGAATTAGAAAAAGCTGTAGGTAAAGAAGAAGCTAAAAACCGTATTGTTGCAATCACAGATGCGGCTCGCGGAGCTTTGTATACGTTGGCAACAAAAGAAGGTTACAAGAAATACGTAATTCCTGACAATGTAGGAGGACGTTACTCTGTATTGACTCCGGTAGGGTTACTTCCGATAGCATTGGCTGGTATTGATATTCGTCAGTTAGTAGCCGGTGCGGTTTATATGGAAAAAGAAACAGCACCAAGTGTGTCATTCGAGAAGAATATCGCTGAAATATACGCCGTTACTCGTAATGAGCTGTATAAAAAAGGCAAAAAGATAGAAATCCTTGCCAACTTCAATCCTAAATTGCACTACATCGCGGAATGGTGGAAGCAGCTTTATGGAGAAAGTGAAGGCAAAGAAAATAAAGGGATATTTAATGCTGCGGTAGACTTTACTGCCGACCTTCACTCGATGGGTCAATGGATTCAGGAAGGTGAGCGTTCTATTTTCGAAACTGTTGTTTCTGTGGCTCAGCCAAACGAAACTTTGACAGTACCGACTGATGAGGAAAACCTTGATGGGTTGAACTTCCTTGCAGGTAAAAGAATAGACTTTGTAAACAAGATGGCAGAGTTGGGTACTCAGATTGCTCACGTTGACGGAGGTGTTCCGAATATAAAAGTAGAGTTGCCTAAACTGGATGAATATAGTATCGGACAGTTACTTTATTTCTTCGAAAAAGCATGTGGTATAAGCGGTTATATTCTTGGCGTAAATCCATTCGATCAGCCGGGAGTAGAGGCGTATAAGAAGAATATGTTTGCTCTTCTCGATAAACCGGGTTTTGAAAAGGAAAGCGAAGCAATTAAGAAAAGATTATAAAATAAGCTGTTAGCCGATAGCCTTTAGCAATTTGCTAAGGGCTGTTTGCTAAAAGCTAAATACTAGAATATGGAAAATAAAAGGCACTTGCTGGGTATGACTATGGAAGATTTCTATGGTGTAGTGGGTGAGTGTGGTTTACCCAGATTTTCTGCCAAACAAATAGCAGACTGGGTTTACAAAAAAAGGATAACATCTATCGATGAAATGACGAATCTCTCTGTCGCAAACAGAGCTTTGTTGTCAGAGAAATATGATATAGGGCGGTATAACCCTCTCGAATTTCAGCAATCTATAGATGGTACTGTAAAATATTTATTCAGAACGGAAAAAGAAAAGCTGATAGAAGCCGTTATGATACCTGAGGACGATCGGGCAACGCTTTGTGTGTCTTCTCAGGTTGGTTGTAAAATGAATTGTTTGTTTTGCATGACCGGAAAACAAGGTTTTAATGGAAATCTAACAGCAAACGAGATATTGAATCAGCTCTATTCTGTTCGCGAGGCAGAGAGCTTGACGAATGTGGTTTTTATGGGAATGGGTGAGCCCTTGGATAATTATGAAGAACTGAAAAAGACACTCGAGATAATGACTGCTGATTATGGAATGGCGTGGAGTCCGAAGCGTATAACGGTTTCTACAACAGGTGTAACACCCAAGTTGAAACGTTTCTTGGACGAGAGTAACGCTCATCTGGCTATCAGTATACATAGTCCTGAAAAAGAACAAAGATTATCAATAATGCCTGCCGAAAAAGCATTTCCTATTACAGGGGTAATGGATTTATTGCGGCAATACGATTGGACAAAACAGAGACGATTGTCTTTCGAATATATAATGTTTGACAACTTCAACGATTCTTTAATTCATGCAAAAGAGTTGGCACAGATACTTAGGGGAATTGAATGTAGGGTAAATCTTATCCGCTTTCATGCGATACCTAATGTCGACTTGAAAACTTCTACTAAAGAGAAAATGGAGGCATTCCGTGATTATTTGACTAAAAAGGGAGTAACCAGTACGATTCGTGCATCTCGTGGAGAAGATATTTTTGCGGCTTGTGGTATGTTGTCGACAATAAAAGGAGATGCTTTAGCTACTCCTAAAACGAATTTAGAATAATCTATCAGGCAAAATAAAGAAATGACCCTCGTGTAGTCTTCCTTTGTGGAAGTTGAGAGGCCTAAATATAAAGCTATGATTAAAGTAGGAATAACACAAGGTGATATAAACGGAATAGGCTATGAGGTTATATTAAAGACCTTCGCAGATATCCGTATGGCTGAAATCTGTATTCCCGTAATATACGGATCAGCCAAAGTTGCCGCTTATCATCGTAAGGCGATGGAGTTGCAGACAGTTGCTTTCAATCAGATAAGTGATGTAAAAGACGCTGTTGTAAATAAGGTTAATATCATCAATTGTATCAATGAAGAGACTAAAGTAGAGCTAGGTCAAGCTACTCCTGTTGCAGGTGAAGCTGCATACCAATCGCTCGAAAGAGCCGTCGCCGACCTTAGGGATGGCGCAATAGATGTTCTTGTAACAGCACCTATTAATAAGCATAACATACAACGAGAAGACTTTAAATTCCCGGGACATACAGAATATCTGGAAGAACGTTTTGGGAAAGAGCAGGATAAAAGTTTAATGATTCTGGTAAAAGACTCTCTTCGGATAGCTCTTGTTACAGGGCATATCCCATTGTCGGAGGTTCCTAATACATTGACAAAGGAAAAGATAGTGGAAACAGCTACTCGCTTCGAACGAAGTCTTAAAAGAGACTTTAGAGTGGGACGACCTCGTATTGCTGTTTTGTCACTGAATCCTCATGCCGGAGAAAATGGATTGTTAGGAAATGAAGAAAACGAAATTATAATTCCTGCTCTGAATGAGTTGCAAGATAAAAAGATACTTTGCTTTGGACCCTATCCGGCTGATGGATTTTTTGGTTCGGGCGATTATACTCATTTTGATGGTATATTGGCTATGTACCACGATCAGGGATTAGCTCCATTCAAAACCCTAGCGATGGAAGACGGCGTTAATTTTACTGCCGGTCTGTCTATTGTGCGCACATCACCTGCTCATGGTACTGCATACAGTATTGCAGGGCAAAATAAAGCTTCAGAAGAGTCGTTCCGTCAGGCAATATATATGGCTATTGATACTTATGGCAATCGTATAGAATATGATAAAGCTTATGCTAATCCACTGAGAAAGTTATATGTGGATAAAGGCGGTGATGATAGTGTTGACCTGATAAAAGAAGCAGAAGAATAGTATTTTACCTCTTAGTTAAAATTTAGTTAATAAAAATGAATTACGCTATAATTGCTGCGGGAGAAGGTTCTAGACTTGTCCAGGAAGGTGTTACTTTGCCAAAACCATTAGTAAAGCTAAATGGGGTGGAAATGATTCGTCGGCTGATTGATATATTTCTCAAAAATAATGCTTCTTCAATAAGTATTATTGTGAATGAAGAAATGACTCAAGTACAAGACTATCTGACTAATCTCGAATTGGGTATTCCTTTTAATGTTGTGATTAAGTCGACACCCAGCTCAATGCATAGCTTTTTTGAGTTAAGAGATTTTCTTCGAGACGGAAAATTCTGCTTAACAACAGTAGACACGATTTTTAAAGAAGACGAGTTTTCTAAATATATTCAAACATTCATAAATGATTCGGATAGTGATGGTATGATGGCTGTGACAGACTTCATAGATGACGAAAAACCGCTTTATGTGGATGTAAATGACCGTATGGCAATAAAGGGCTTTCTCGATCATTCTGATAATTGTAAATACATCTCCGGAGGTATTTACGGTTTAACACCAAAGGCGATTGATACGCTTGAGGCCTGTTTAGACTCCGGGCAAGCTCGTATGCGCAACTTTCAGAGACAATTAGTCGCCGACAATTTACAATTAAAAGCATATCCTTTTGAGAAAATAGTAGATGTGGATCATGCAGGCGATATTGTTAAAGCAGAGAAATTCTTAAACAATTAATATAAAAGAGATAGGGACATTATAAACACTATGTCAAAGATAAAAGTAGCAGGAATCAAAAGGAAAACAAAATTCTCTCCCAATCATATAGGCAATGATGGCATGATATTCAGTGAGACAGCCGAATGTTTAAGAAATATGGGATATGATGTAAGAGAATATACAGAAGACGAATTTATTTTAAGTGAAGAGAATGAGCGGTATATCTTCAATATGGCTCGTGACAAAACAACCATCCGTAAATTAAAGAAAAGAGAAGAGGATGGAGCTGTTATAATAAATCCGGGAACCGGTATTGAAAACTGCACACGAGAGGCAATGACTCGCTTGCTGTTGGAAAATGATATACCATATCCAACCAGCCTTATCGTAGATGTAACCGACGATCCGAGTCAAGAACTGAAGAAAATGACGGCGGATGCATATTGGATCAAACGAGGTGATTCGCATGCCATTCATAGAGAAGATGTAACCTATGCACGTAATATACCCGAAGTGAAATCAATATTAAAAGAGTTCGCTTTGCGTGATATTCCGAATGCTGTGATCAACGAACATCTTGTGGGAGATCTTGTTAAGTTTTATGGGGTGGCAGATACTGATTTCTTCTATTGGTTTTATCCTTACGATTTGAGTCATAGTAAATTCGGACTTGAAGCAATAAATGGTGAAGCGCATGAGTTTCCGTTTGATGTAGAGGCTTTGAAGAAAGCATGTGATAAGGCCGGCGAGATATTAGATGTTAAAGTATATGGAGGAGACTGCGTTGTAGACGAAAATGGCTCTTTTAAAATTATTGACTTTAACGATTGGCCGAGCTTTGCTCCTTGTAGAAGTGATGCAGCACCTAAGATTGCAGAATGTGTTCATAAGCAGATTCAAAGAGATTTGCAAGGATAATTATAATAAGGTTATATTTGCATTATACGAAAAGTAGTTTGTAATAAAAGTAGTATCAATAAATTAAATGGATAATAAACAACCGACACTTGAATCTACTCTAAAATCAACGGATACAGAAGAGTTTATAGATATTCATTTCTATCGTCCGATCGGTTATCGTTGGGCTCTATTGTTTCAGAAATTAGGTGTTACTCCTAATGCTGTCACTATAGCAAGTATCTTCTTGGGGATAGGGTCTGGGATATGTTTTTATTTTGACAATATATGGATATCTCTGTTAGGGATATTTTTACTTGTATGGGCAAACTCTTATGATAGTGCAGATGGACAGTTGGCTCGTATGACAAAGCAGTTCTCTGCTTTGGGGCGTGTCTTGGATGGTTTTGCCGGTAATCTGTGGTTCGCTTCCATTTATGTAGGTATTTGCTTACGTCTTTATCCTGAATGGGGCGGATGGATATGGGTTTTAGCTTGTGTTACAGGTTATTTCCATTCCAAACAAGCGGAGATGGCGGATTATTACCGTAATGTGCATTTACTCTTTCTTAAAGGAAAATCAGGAAGCGAATTAGACAATTCGGCCGAGCTTACTGCCAAATTTAAAGAACTAACTTGGAGTAAAAACTTCGGAGCAAAAATCGTATTGTTTTTCTATCGTAATTATACTACCGATCAGGAAAATCGATCTCCAAGACTTCAGGTTTTATTTCGATTACTCAGAGAAAGATTTGGAGATGTTGCTCCTGAAAGTTTCCGCAACGATTTCCGAGAGAAAAGCCTCCCCTTGATGAAATATACCAATATTCTTTCTTTCAATACACGATCTATCGCATTGTTTGTGTCTATATTGTTGGGGTGGCCTTGGTTGTATTTTGTATTTGAATTAACTGTATTGAATATACTGCTTGTATATATGGTAACAAGGCATGAGAAGATAAGCAAAGGCTTTGTTCTGGATATAAAGAGTGGAAAATACAATTAAAATAAGTTTTAGCATGTTTGATTTGTCAAAAGTAAAAGGGATTATCTTCGATTACGGAGGTACTATAGATAGCAATGGTAAGCATTGGGCTGAAGTTTTATGGGAATCATATTTGGATAATAAAGTTCCTGTAACCAGAGAACAGTTCCGTGAGGCGTTTGTATATGTAGAACGTTATCTAGCTGCGAATCTTGTTATATTACCCGAAGATAACTTTCATGTTTTACTGAAAAAGAAAGTAACTCTTCAAATAGAATATCTTTTGGAGAAGGGCTTTTTGGAGGAAAATGATAAGACAAAGATGTATAGCCTTGCAATTTCAGATCAATGTTATAACTTTGTAAAAGATTTAATTAGAAAGGAAGTTGATATACTTATAGCACTAAAAGACCGTTATCCAATGGTTCTGGTATCTAATTTCTATGGAAATGTACAGTCTGTATTAGGCGATTTTGACTTACTTAAATATTTTGATGATATTATAGAATCGGCTGTTGTAGGTATAAGAAAACCCGATCCCGCTATATTTGGGTTAGGCGTTGAGAAGCTTGGTCTTCCTGGTTCTTCCATTGTCGTTATTGGAGATTCTTATACGAAAGACATTGTTCCAGCTACAAAAAATGGATGCCAAACTATTTGGCTCAAAGGCTTGGGCTGGGGTGACGATGACGAAAATGCTACGGCTGATATAATTATAACGGATTTCATGGAGTTGAAATCTATCTTTCAATTAGATTGAAAGGCAATACTTGAATACATTGATAATACTATAGAGTCAGTCTGACTATCTGCTTTAGTAATGGATACCGTTTGTATGGTAGAAAAGCCCGGGTTGGGAGAATAAAGTAAAACAGATCTTCACTGAAACTATACTATTATATAAGATTTTATGAATTCGGGAGATAATATCCAGATGAAGTAAAGTCTCCGGTTTAAAGGATTACTGCGGGTTGCAGTGTATTTTAAAAATTAATTAAAAATGGAAAAAGTACAAGTGAAAGAAGCCAAGGGTAAACTTGGTATTCTAACAATTGGTGTTGGAGCTGTTGCTACAACATTCATGGCAGGAACGTTATTAACACGTAAAGGACAAGGTGTTCCTGTAGGTTCAATTACACAGTTAGCTACAATGCGTCTGGGAAAAAGGGAAGAAAATCGCTTTCCGAAGATTAAAGACGCTGTGCCTTTGGCAGATCTTAACGATGTTGTTTTCGGTGGATGGGATATCTTCGAAGAAAACGCATACGAAGCTGCAGTACACGCAGATGTATTGACAAAAGACGACCTGAACAAGGTGAAAGACGAAATGGAAGCAATCAAACCAATGAAAGCTGTTTTCGATCAAGACTTTGTTAAACGTCTACACGGTACATGGGTAAAATCAGCTCCTACTAAATGGGAATTAGCTGAACAAGTAAAACAAGACATCCAAGATTTTAAAACAAAAAATAATTGCGATCGTATCGTAGTTATCTGGTGCGGAAGTACTGAAGTTTTCACTCCGCTTGGTGAAGTTCATAAAACATTAGCAGCATTCGAAAAAGGACTTAAGGAAAATCATAAAGATTTGGCTCCTTCAAACGTATATGCTTATGCAGTAGTGTCGATGGGTATTCCATATATCAATGGAGCACCAAATCTTACAGTAGACATTCCTGCAATGTGGGAACTAGCAGCTAAAACCCAGACTCCTATCTGTGGTAAAGACTTCAAAACTGGTCAGACTATGTTGAAGACAGTATTGTCTCCAATGTTCAAAACTCGTATGTTGGGTCTTAACGGATGGTTCTCAACCAATATTCTTGGAAACCGTGATGGAGAAGTACTCGATGATCCGGGTTCATTCAAAACGAAAGAAGAGTCGAAACTTTCAGTTATAGACAATATTCTTCAGCCTGAATTGTATCCTGAACTTTATGGAAATGTTTATCATAAAGTACGTATCAATTATTATCCTCCTCGCAATGATGACAAAGAAGGATGGGATAACATTGACCTATTCGGATGGTTGGGCTACAAAATGCAAATGAAAGTGGACTTCCTTTGTAAAGACTCTATCCTTGCTGCTCCTTTATGTCTTGACTTAGTATTGTTCTCCGATTTGGCGAAACGTGCAGGTATGAGCGGAATACAAGATTGGTTGTCTTTCTACTTCAAGAGCCCAATGCATGAACCAAGTAAGATTGCAGAGCACGATTTGTTTATCCAATATGTGAAGTTGAAAAATACACTTCGTAAAATGATTGGAGAAGAAACTGTAGATTTTATTGATTAAACAATAATCTTATAATATTGAAAAGACTGTCTAGATTAATCTAGACAGTCTTTTTTAGTTTTCAAGGTCATTTCTATTTCTTTTTAACTATTATAAAATGACGTCCATATTGATAGTTATACTCTGGAGTAGGATTGGCTCTATCTGTATAAAACCAACCATTTTGATAATTAATGCCTTGATAACTAGCCCCCCATCCCCAATTCATATGGAAGTATCCAGTAGTTTCTGTAAATCCACTATGGAATACGTATTCTGGAGTTCCAGGCTTATTTGGCATAAACAAATCATTACTTAGCATAGCTACAGCATATTGGGTGCTTGTAGCCTGATAACCATCACAAACCCATGCATGTCCATTATAAGGAATTTCGAAAACAGGAACTAGATCTCTTTTTCCATCCATGTAAATAGGCCTTTTAGCTCTAATTTCAGAAATTACGTCATACTTACTGTTAAAGTCAAAATCTTTTAGTATAGCTGTATATCCTAGTTTGTTAAATGCTTTTACGGCTTTATTATGATTAGAAGCCGTGCCGTCACTTTTATATTCTACTTCGCAGTAATTACGAACATCCTTTATAAATCTAGTTGTTTCAGAACTTCCATAACCTGTGTTGGAATCATAATAACTTGATATCTGGTTCCAGTTGTAGCTATTAGGCCATTGGTGATAGTTCGCTATTTGAGCGACAGCGATGGGAACACATCCAGCCAGTTTATTTGGAGCATCGACATTGAACGGAGCTCTCTGATTCCATGTCGTACGCATCAATGGACCTATATTTTCAGAGGTACGTTTTATAAGTAATAGATTTACGCTGTTACAATCGTATTCTGGATAAGTGTGATTGCAAATGTCCTGCATAAATCCTGGATATTTATCTGGACTTATCAAATATTGAGCTGCCCCAAAGCTGTGACAATCGTATCCTTGAGCTGTCCATTTTTCGATTTCCTTTTGTCTAAGACTGTTGATGTCTGTAGAAGTATTCGCTTTTTCTTGCTTTTCAGATAAAGGTTTCTCAAATAGACTCCATTCTATAGCATACTTGAGCCTAAGGCTATCGGATGTATTGCTAATAGAATATTTAATATTTTTTTTATACGAATCGAGAAATAATTCTATGCCACTATTTAGATTATTTATATCAAAATTTCCTTCATTGGAATAAGCTAGAATGGGTTGATACTTTTTAGTAGCACTAATGAGGATAAAACCATTGTTGCTTTGATAATTTATAATATAGAATAGAGGATTATCTAATGAGTCTTTTACAGTAATTACATTTGAAGAACTTTGAGATTTTGTTTTGAATCCTTTATTTTCTTGAGAAAAAAATAACAGAGAAATATTGGAAGCATCTTCAGGTGTTATTTTAGCCGTATTTCTATCAATTAATAAGGGATTAGATAGATCTTTAGTCTGTTTTTCTTTTTCAGACCTAATGATTTCTAATTCCTCAGAACAAGATGTAATAAATATAAATAACAACGTTAGCAATAATGATTTTTTCATAAATTTAAAATATAGGTTAGTAATAGTTAAATGTCTCGAGTATATCATATCAGTATAAAATTGTTTTCCTGTTTTTTGTTACGAAGTTATATAAAATAGAGAGACTTGAAACATCTAGTGAAATTGATATGACTTTTATTAAAGTTGTTGTCTGGTTAGATATTTGTATGTCAGAAGCTTTGTGTATATTTAATGTCTTTTAAATATGACTTTTATTATATTGTGGATTATCTTATAATGAGGGGATTCCTTTCTCAATCTTCTAAGTGTTATGCCTTTTTCTTATCGCAGTTAAAAATGATTATAACTAAATTCTAAAATCCTTAGTGTTTTTAAATTATAGCTTGTGGTGGAAAATGTATTATTATTTTAATTAAAATTTTATTTATAATTCATATTAACTGTCAATTGGAGGAAGGAAGGGGGCTTTCTGCTATAACTCTGTGGTTTAAAAGAGAAGAGGATAACCTTAGAAAAAAGTTATCCTCTTTTTAGAAAATATATAAATGTAAAGTTCAATATTGCCTGCTCCTAGTATGTTGAAGCAGATAAAGTTTCTATATTTATTAGAACATTATTTTTTTGATTATGTTTATTGTTTTCGCCTTGAAATTTAGTTAAATGAAAATAATAGATAATTTATGTTTATATTTCTTATCAACTGTAATTTCCTTAGCATAAAATAGACTAATAGTCAGGGATAAATTAGAAATCCAATCTCATGGAAATAAGTTTTTATGTATATTTGTAGGCTTTAGTTACTCATTAAATTAACTCTCGGAATGAATATAGCACTTATAGGATATGGTAAGATGGGGCATGAGATAGAAAAGATAGCCCTGAAAAGAGGTCACAATATTGTATCAATCATTGATATGAACAATCTGGAGGAGTTTAATTCTCCGGCATTCAAAAGTGCTGATGTTGCAATCGAGTTTTCTACACCTGATAGCGCCATACAAAATTATCGTAAATGTTTTGAAGTTGGTGTTGCTGTTGTTGCAGGAACAACAGGGTGGTTAGAACATTTGGACGAAGTAAAGAGAGCTTGTGCTGAACAGGGAAAAACTTTCTTTTATGCTTCTAATTATAGTCTTGGTGTTAATATCTTTTTTGCCCTGAATAAATATTTGGCAAAGATTATGAATAACTATCCAAGCTATGAAGTAAAGATGGAAGAAGTACATCATATTCATAAATTGGATGCACCGAGTGGAACGGCTATCACGCTGGCTGAAGATCTTATAAAGGAGGTTGACCGCAAAGAACGTTGGAGCTTGGAAGTAGAAGAAACACAAACAGACTTGCCTATACATTGTATTCGTGAAGGAGAAGTTCCCGGAATACATGAAATAATATATGAGTCTGAAGCAGATATTATAAGTATAAAGCACGATGCTAAAAGCCGTGTGGGTTTTGCTCTTGGTGCAGTGTTAGCTGCCGAATTCACCAATGGTAAAAAAGGATTCTTAGGAATGGGTGATATGCTCAAATTTTAAAATAAGATATGGAAAAGAACTCTTCGAATCAGCAAAATAAAAGAGAACGTCGCAAACCGGGAATGAAGCAATGGATATATGCCATTCTAGCAAGTGTTTGCTGTGTTGCGTTTGTTATCTGGACCGGGTATTGGGCTGTATTGATCCTGATCCCTGTTTTTATAGATATATACATCACGAAATTTGTTCCTTGGGGTAGATGGAAACAATCTAACAACCGCCAAGTAAAGAGTATCCTCGATTGGGTCGATGCTATTCTTTTTGCACTGGTAGGGGTGTATTTTATAAATACTTTCTTTTTCCAAAACTATCAGATTCCATCTTCATCCTTAGAGAAATCTCTTTTGGTCGGTGATTTTCTATGTGTTAGTAAACTGAGTTATGGGGCACGTTCTCCAATGACTCCGTTTTCGTTACCATTGATGCAGCATACTTTTCCTTTCTTTGGGTTTAAGTCGTATCTTGAAAAACCTCAGCTAGAATATAAGCGATTCAAGGGAACAGGACATATTGAGCGAAATGATATAGTTGTTTTCAACTATCCATCGGGAGATACTGTGGCTTCAAAATTTCAGGAAGTAGATTACTATGTTTTGTGCAAAGAAGCCGGAAGAAGCCAAGTTTGGACAAATAAGAATACATACGGAGACATACTTTATCGCCCTGTAGACAGACGCGAAAATTATGTAAAACGCTGTATAGGATTGCCGGGAGAAACAATCTCTATTTTAGGTGATACCGTTTATATCAACGGAAAACCAATTCAAAGCCCTGAGAAAATGCAATTGTTGTATTGTGTGCAAACCAATGGTACAGATATATCTTCGGCTGCTTTCGATGATTTGGGCTTAAGCCAGGAAGACAAAAAGAGAATAGGGATGTATCAGGACTTGAGCGAAGTGGATAGCCTTTCGTATGTGAGGGCAATTTTCCCTAAGGCTAAAAATGGAAATCCGGGACTCTTATATACCGGTGTAAATATGACTAAAGAAATGGTGGAGGAAATGAAACAAAAGCCATTTGTAGAAAAAGTAATTCCTCTAAACCAGTTTTATAAGTTGGCTAATAGAATGGGGCAAAAATTTGTACAACCTACTATTTATCCTATCACTTATGATATGCAAACACAACCCGGAGATTTGCATCCTCTATGGATACCTAAAAAAGGTGAAACAATTAAGTTTGATACTGATGTAGATCGTAAGGTAGCAACATATATACGTTGTATAAAGAATTATGAACTAAACGATTTTGACTATCGTAATGGAAAAGTTTACATTAATGGGCAGCAGGCTGATTCTTATACATTCAAATTGGATTATTACTTTATGATGGGAGACAACAGAGATAATTCGGCTGATTCGCGTGTTTGGGGATTTGTTCCTGAAGATCATGTTGTAGGTAAACCTTTGTTTATATGGCTCTCTTTGGATAAAGATAAGAACGGAATACGCTGGAACAGACTTTTCACATCCGGCAATAAAAAATAATAAGCTAAAATTGGGGATTGAAAAATGTCTTCAAAAAAGAAAAATATCTATACATATTTGGGCAAAGTGATTTTGATTACTTTGCTCATTGTGTTATTTATACGAACTTTTTTTGTGGAGTCATATACTATATCCTCATCTCAGATGCAAACCTCTCTTCTGGAAGGTGATCAGGTACTTATTGATAAAACATCATATGGTATTCGTTTGCCTATCACAATATTAACTATTCCGTTTACTTTTGATAAAATATTTGGAGTTCGTTCATATCTCACATCTATAGAAGCTCCTTACAAAAGAATACTCGAGAAAAAGATTGAAAGAAACGATATTGTCTTGTTCAACAATCCGATGGATATTGGTAAGCCCTTAGATAAGAGGGATCTCATTGTCAGCCGTTGTATTGCAATGCCCGGCGATACCGTTTCAGTAGAAAAAGGACTTCTATCCCTTAATCGTATAAGTCATATTGCTTCTCCCGACCTTATGAATGAATATTCTATGCATATTCTCGCTTTAAAGGATATACAGGCTATAATGGAAGAGCATAATATTCCTATTCGTAGCTTGAAGCATAGAGCAGATACAATAAGTATTCTCCTGAATAAATTAGAGGCTTTTATTATTAATGAAAATATAGAAGACTCCACTGTATCTATATGTTGTAAGATCGATACAACTCAAAATTATCATTTGATAGTACCGTCGAAGGGTAAAGTGATAAGTCTTAATAGTCTGAATATTAATATGTATAAGCAGCTGATACTGCAAGAGCAGGAAGGTAATGCCCATGTTATTAATGATAAGTTATACATCGGGGGAAAAGAGCAGACAACTTATACGTTTCAAGACGATTACTATTGGATGTTGTCAGACAATGCGAAAGATGCATTAGATTCTCGGATGTTGGGCTTTATCCCTTTTAAGAATATAATAGGCAAAGTTCGTTTTATCTGGTATAGCTCCCATAATGGAAACGTAAGAAAAGAACGTTGTTTAACTTCTGTAAATTGATCCTGTAATGAATATATATCTTTCATCGGCTTATTTAGCGCCTATTCAGTATTATGCAAAATTTGTGCAGGGAGACCATATGTTTATTGAGCAGAATGAGAATTACACAAAACAGTCGTATCGCAATCGCTCTATGATTGTTTCGGCTAATGGGCCTATTCCTTTATCTATTCCTGTCGTTCATTCATCTTCCGAAAAAATATTGACGAAGGATATTCGTATTGCTGATCATGGCAATTGGCAGCATATGCATTGGAATGCGATTGTTTCTGCTTACAACTCAACTCCTTTCTTCGAATATTATCAGGATGATTTTTATCCGTTTTATCATAAGAAATATTCTTTCCTGTTCGATTTTAATGAAGAACTTCGGGGTCTTATTCTGGGTTTGCTCAATATAGAATTGCCTGTGATAGAATACACTTCCGAATATAAGACGGCATTTGAAGACTATGAGCTCGATATGCGGGATGTGATTCACCCAAAGAAAGATTTATCGCTAGATCCTTCCTTTGTGTCAATTCGTTATTATCAGGTTTTTGAACAAAAACTAGGGTTCGTGGAAAATATGAGTATTGTGGATTTGCTTTTTAATATGGGAAATGAAAGTCAATTGATTTTGAATAACTCTTTCCACAGATAAGCATTCTGTTAAAGTATTTTATAACCCTATTTACCTATTTATCTATAAAACATCGTATTTTTGCGTTAAATTAAATAAAACATGGTACAGTCCATAAAGAAATATATCTCATTATTACTTGTTTTAGTAGTCACTATTTTGATCGCTGTTGCCTGTGCAAATATGGCTACGCCAACAGGAGGACCGGTTGATCTCGATCCTCCGAAGGTGGTACGTAGTTCGCCGGGTTTTAATGCAACTCGTGTGGCGAAAGGAAAAATAACGATAGATTTTGATGAGAATGTAACAATAAAGAATCCTTCGGAGAATGTGATTATCACCCCTCCGCAAAAAGCTTTTCCTATTATACACTCCGTAAACAGGCGAGTAACAGTAGAATTGCGTGATACTCTTATGCCGAATACTACTTACACAGTAGATTTTACAGATGCCATTGTAGATAATAATGAGGAGAATCCTTTAGAAAACTTTTCATATTCTTTTTCTACAGGAGATGTTGTCGATTCTTTAGCAATTTCGGGCAAGGTGATAACCGCAGATAACCTTGAGCCGGTGAAAGGAATTTATGTGGGATTACATGCCAACTTGGAAGATTCAGCTTTTACCAAGCTGAAATTTGATCGTATCGGGCGTACCAATAGTGCCGGGGTATTTTCTATTAAGGGTGTAGCGCCCGGGAAATATAAGATATACGCTTTGGCTGATGCCAACAGAGATTATATGTATGATAATCCTGCTGAGGCGATAGCTTTTATGGAAACTATAATCGAACCTACATCAGAAAGGGCTCTAAGGACTGATACCATATTTATAGAGCATGATCATGATCACGATCATGAAGCTGAAACTGCAAAGAATCAAAAACAAACACCCAAGAAAGAGATTGATACGATTAAAACAGTAGAATATACACGCTTCTTACCCGATAATATCGTTTTGAGATCTTTTAAATCGGGTTTTCAGCGACAATATTTGCAAAAACATGAGCGTACACCAAATCAGCTCTCGCTGTTCTTTGGTGCACCAACAACAATGCCGGAAGTAGAGCCTCTCAATTTTAACAAAGAGAATTGGGCTATATTAGAAAAAACACCAAAGAATGATACCCTGATCTATTGGATGAAAGATAAAGCTCTGATGGCTCATGATACTCTTATGCTGCGTGTATCTTATATGAAGACAGACTCTTTAAACCAGTTAATCCCAACAACGGATACATTGAAGTTTATAGACCGTACTCGAAAGAAAGATAAAGAGAAAGAAGAAAAAGAAAAGGAGAAAGAGAAGAAAAAGCTTAAAGAGGGAGAAGAGCCCCCAATTACCTTCTTAACGATTAATAATAATTTGAATTCTTCGTGGGATACCTATAAAAATATTCAGTTAGAATTTAATGAGCCTATTACGACAGATTCTCTGATAAGTAAAATCGTACTTCGTCAGAAGAAAGATAGTATATATAGCGACATTCCTGTTCAACTTGTTGTAGATTCTGTGAATCCACGAAAATATTCTATCAAGAATAGATGGACGTATGGCTCAGAATACCAGATGAGAATAGATTCGGCCACTATTTATAGTATCTACGGATTGTGGAATAATAAGCTGGAACAGAACTTTAAGGTAAAGAATGAAGATCAGTACGGACAGCTCGCCATATGGGTGGAAGGTGTAGATAGCATTCCTTCTTTTATGGAAATTTTAGATAAGTCGGATAAACCAATTCGTAAATCCAGAGTCATAGATAATGTTGCGGTTTTTAAAGACGTTGATCCCGGAACATATTATGCCCGTATTGTTCTCGACAGAAATAATAATGGGGTTTGGGATACGGGAGATTATGATATGAAACTTCAACCCGAGCAGGTTTACTATCTTGGCAAAGCAATCGAAGTAAAGGCTAACTTTGAGATTGAAGAGAATAACCCGGCTTGGAGGATTAATCCGAATAGCATGGATAGTCAGAAACCGTTGGATATAACGAAACAGAAACCCGAGGATAAAGAAGCGCGAAAGAAAAAACTAGAAGAAAAAGACGCTAAAAATCAGCGGACTAGAAACCAAAATAATACTACTACCCAGCAGGGGAATACGACAGGTAGGAATAGAAATAGTTCTAATAATAGCTATAACAATACGAATAGCTTTTAATTAAAAACTTGGCAAACTATAAAATAAAAGTTATGGTGAAAAAAATTACAGGAATCATAATTATGCTTTCAGCTTTATTCGGCTTGAACGCAAATGCTCAATGTAAATTAAATAATACATTTTTTCAGGCAGGAGAGGATTTGTCTTATGATCTTTATTTCAAATACGGAATCATTTATACAAAAGCCGGTACTTCCTCGCTGAAAACCATTTCGGAAAAGTATAACGGCACTGATGCTTACAAAATGACATTGATGGCTCAGTCTACGGGGACTGTCCGTAAAGTATTTGCATTAAACGATACTTTGTCTTGTTATACAACCAAAGACCTTGTACCTTTGGCGTATATCAAGGATGCATTTGAAGGGAAGGATTATACAAAAGAGGAGGTACGCTATACATATGCCGGAAACAATGTTATTATAAGAGCAAAGCGCCACAAAAATGGATCTTTCCGTTTTGATGAGACCTTGACATCTTCGTCGTGTATATATGATATGATGAGTGTGGTTTTTTATGCTCGAACTTTAGATTTTTCTTCGATGAGAAAAGGACAAACAACAAAAACAGACTTTATCTCGGGAAAGAAAAAGGTAAATATGATTATAGAATACGATGGTATAGAAACCGTTGAAGCGAATGATAAAAATAAATACAGCTGTATAAAACTTGTATTAAGTATCATGGATGACGCCTTTAGCGATAAAAAAGAAGCCATGAAGGTGTATATTACGAACGATAACAACCGTATGCCTGTACGCCTTGACTCGAAGCTGAATATCGGTTCTACAAGAGCAATTCTAAAGAGTTATAAGGGAAATAAACATCCGGTATCGACAGTAAGATAGATATATGATTTCTATAAAATACAAGGGGTTGGTTCTTACGGATCAACCTTTTTTATGCTTTGTTTTGCAATAGAATAAGTCGATAATTATTTTTCTTTAAATGCCAGATAAGTCCAAACCGGATAATGATCGGAATATTTAATCTTGTCAACCGTACAGTTATAAGACTGAAAAGCCATGGAGTGCATGATGAAATCTATTCGGAACCAGAATTTGTTTTCATGATAGGTGATGCCTTGTCCAAAACCAGTGTTCGCATAAGAGTCTACAAGGTTATCTCCTTTGATTGTATAATAAGCGTAAGAAATGGGTGAGTCGTTAAAATCTCCGCATACAATAGTTGCATCTGTTTCTTGTTTGTCTATGATCGAGCGTATTATTTTAGCTTGTGCTTCTCTTATCTTATAAGCTGCACCTAACCGGGTTTGTACATTCATAGCTACCTCTCCGATCATCTCTCTATCTCTCGTTTTGAAGAATTCTTTGTATAGTTTCTTGTCTTCAGATGTTATTCGGTTCGATTCCAAATGATTATTTACAAGTGTTACCTTTCTCTTATTGATCTTTAATTCATACATAGCAGATCCATTGTATGAACTTTCTAATGGCAGAGACTCGGCTTTCTCTATCGGGAATTTAGAAAAGCAGGCTAATCCATATATGAGGTTTCCTCGCGATGATCCTAGCTTTATTATCCTGCTATAAGGATAATCTTTCAACTTTTGTTTTATTTCCGCCTCCGATATTATACTTTTCTTGTTCTTACTGCTGGAAGGCGATACAGCAAATTCCTGCAAACAAATTATGTCTGCATTGCTGTTCACCAAGTATTCCAATATAGGATTGTTTCTTGCAGCTTCA
Organism: Dysgonomonas sp.; assembly: GCF_035323175.1. NCBI lineage: Bacteria > Pseudomonadati > Bacteroidota > Bacteroidia > Bacteroidales > Dysgonomonadaceae > Dysgonomonas > Dysgonomonas sp. The sequence goes on from NZ_DAOKYH010000021.1 coordinate 42,731, forward strand.
CCTTTCGCCCAATTGAAAGCACGCACATTGTAAGTGAGTACTTTTATATGCTTCTGAGGGATATCTTTTTCTTTTGTTTTAAAGTGAATTGGATAGCATGTTAATATCGGTTGCCAGAATGCACATATTGCAATCAGCTGAACCAATGCATACTTCCATCGGAAGGTAATAACCCAAAGTATCAGATACAGGATGTTGATAAATAGGATAATCGGAAAGCCGAGCCCCAGATAAGCAATAAATGTAACTCGAGATGGCACTACATACCATGCAAGAGTTGACAAGATGAGTATGATAATAGCGATTAGGTTGGTAGCGAATACTGTATATTTGATAAATCGACCAACTCTAATCTTGGATAATTTATTTTTTACTCGCATCAAATAGCTGTTTTTTTTCGTCTGAGCTAAGGCTGCTATAACCCGACGCTTTTATTTTGTCCAGAATACGATCTATCTCCTCTGTTTCTTTATGGCGACGTTGATTATATTGCTGGTCGGTTTCAGGTCTTTTATATTTAACCTTCATCTTCTTTTTATAGTTTGGTTTGGTTAGGTTAGCAACAGAGTCGATTGTTTTGTTTATCCATCGGGTTATGTCTTTCCCTTTCAGGTATTGTTTAGCAAATAGATAACCCATCAGGGCTCCTCCTATATGAGCGATATGTCCTCCGGGATTTGTATTGCTGTCTAGCGATATAAAATCAATAACGAAAAGGAAAAGTGCAATATAGATAATCTTTACACGGAATACCATGAAAAGGCTTACTTCGGCATTTGGCCTGTAAAAGGCAGAAGCAAAAATAATGGCCATGACTGAAGCCGATGCCCCTATCATTGGGGGATGATTCATTTCCAGATAATATGGTATCGTGTTGAATGATATGATATACAATATAGCACCCGCCAAACCTCCCAGCAAATATAGACTTCCCAGATTTTTAGGATTGAAATAACTCAGGAATATCTGCCCAAACCAGAAGAGCATAAGCATATTGAACAGTATATGGAAGAAGTCGAGGTGGACAATCATATAGGTCAATAATGTCCACGGACGTTTTATCAGTAGAGTGAGGTCTGATGTTACCGCAATGTAAGGTAATAAGTTAAATGTTTCAATCTTAAATAACTTACCTATAATCCCGATAACAGAAAGAATCAAGAATACAGCGATATTAATGATTATAAGCTGTATGAGTATATCTTTCTGCTTAAATCGATATTTAATATTCTCTAAAATTGTGCCCATTTGCTTTTCCTTTCTTACGCCAGTAAAGTATTATGAAAAATCCGGTGATCAATCCCCCTAAATGCGCAAAGTGTGCGACATTATCTCCTGCACTATTTGCAATTCCTAAAAAGAGCTCAATTACTCCGTATCCTATAACAAACCATTTTGCTTTTATCGGTACAGGGAAGAAAAGCATCATCAGCTCAACATTAGGGAATAACATACCAAAAGCAACCAATATTCCGAATACTGCGCCGGAAGCTCCTAATGTTGGAGGCAGTATGTTGTAGAAATCTTGTTTGTTAATTATTTGTTCTCCTATATTTACATTTATTATTGCTGAGTTAAATACAATTTCTCTGTATTCTATTGCATATACTAACTCTTGTGCTACTGCTGCTCCTATTCCAGTTAATAAATAGTATACAAGGAATCTCTTCGGCCCCCATACCATTTCAAGTGTTCTACCGAACATATAAACAGCAAACATATTAAAAAATAAATGGGCGGGGCTAGATGGATCATGCAGAAACATGTAAGTGATTATTTGATGAGGCATAAAAAGATCTGACTCAAAAAAGTGTAGCGCCAGGTATTTATCTATTTCTATAACCCTACCTAATAAAAACTGAGCTAGCCATACTAGTATATTAATGATGAGAAGGTTTCGGGTAACTACCGGAATCGAACTCATGAATCCCGAGCTATTTTGATTCATCTTGATATCTTGTTTTTTTGTTTCAAAAGCCCAAAATTACAGATATTTTTTGTTTTTCTTGAGGAAAATCACTTTACGTTTAGATATTTTCTGAATTCTAATGAGTTTTTCCTATTTTTTTTTATGATTATTAAATAAAACACTTATATTTGAGTGCCAGAACTAGAAATGTATTCAAAAAACAATTCGGTTATATAATGTTTAATTAAATCATTTACATTCAATTATTATGAACAAGACAGAACTTATCAATGCAATTGCTGAAAAATCAGGATTGAGCAAAGTTGATTCTAAAAAAGCTCTTGAAGCCTTTATTGAATCAGTAACAGAAGAAGTGAAAAAAGATGGCAAAGTAGCCCTAGTTGGTTTCGGTACATTCTCTGTAACTCAAAAAGCAGCAAGAAAAGGAATTAACCCTAGAACTAAAGCTGTTATCAATATCCCGGCTAAGAAAACTGTTAAGTTTAAAGCTGGTGCTGATTTAGCTGCACTATAATTGATTAAAAAAAAGAAAAAAGAAGTAGGGAATAATCTTTCCTACTTTTTTTATGCCCTAAAACTACCTTATAGGGTACTTTTTTCTTAGCTTTGCAACCTGAATAAGTAATTTTCAAAATCATATATGAAGCTAGAGATAAGATTACAGGAGGTAATAATTAATGCCATAGACTCACTCTATGGACAAGTGGTGACAGTAGGACAGCTTTCTTTACAAAAAACAAAGAAAGAGTTTGAAGGTCACTATACTTTAGTTGTATTTCCTTTTCTGAAAATGTCGAAGAAAGGACCTGAGCAAACAGCGCAGGAGATAGGAGAGTGGCTTAAAGCGAATGCATCGGAGGTAAGTAGCTTTAATGTGATCAAAGGATTTCTTAATCTTACCATTGCTACTACTTGCTGGATTGATGTGTTAAATGAAGTTCATACCGCAGAAAATTATGGCATAACAAAGGCTGATGATAATTCTCCTTTGGTAATGGTAGAGTATTCATCTCCAAATACAAACAAACCTTTACATTTGGGGCATATACGAAACAACCTGTTGGGATTTGCTCTGTCCGAAGTGTTAAAAGCAAATGGAAACAGAGTTGTAAAAACAAATATAGTAAATGATAGGGGAATCCATATCTGTAAATCGATGCTCGCTTGGCAGAAATGGGGAAATGGAGAAACTCCTGAATCTAGTGGCAAGAAGGGTGATCACCTCGTTGGTGATTACTATGTAATGTTCGATAAACATTACAAAGCAGAACTTGCAGAATTACAATCTAAAGGTCTGTCTAAAGAAGAGGCCGAGGCTCAGTCTACATTGATGGCCGAGGCTCGCAATATGCTTCGTCTTTGGGAGGCCGGAGACCTTGAAGTAGTTTCGTTGTGGGAAAATATGAATAGTTGGGTTTATGCCGGATTTGACGAAACATATAAGCGTTTGGGTGTAGACTTTGATAAGATATACTACGAATCTCAAACTTATCTAGACGGTAAGGAAACCGTACTTGAAGGTTTGCAAAAGAATATCTTTTATAAGAAAGAGGATGGTTCTGTATGGGCAGATCTTACCGCAGATGGATTAGATCACAAGCTACTGCTCCGTAGCGATGGTACTTCTGTGTATATGACACAGGATATAGGAACGGCTAAGTTGCGCTTTGATGATTTTCCGATCAATACAATGGTATATGTTGTAGGTAATGAGCAAAATTATCACTTCCAGGTGCTGTCTATCCTTTTAGATAAATTAGGCTTTGAGTTTGGCAAAGGACTTGTGCATTTCTCTTATGGAATGGTGGAATTGCCCGAAGGTAAAATGAAATCGCGCGAAGGTACTGTTGTCGATGCCGATGATCTGGTAGATGAAATGATTGCTACAGCAAAAGAAACATCGCAAGAGCTTGGTAAGCTTGATGGGGTAAGTGAAGAAGAGGCTAATAACATTGCCCGTATGGTAGGTATGGGTGCTCTGAAATACTTTATCTTGAAAGTAGACCCTAAAAAGAATATGACTTTCAATCCAAAGGAGTCGATTGATTTTAATGGTAATACAGGTCCGTTTATTCAATATACACATGCACGTATACAATCGATACTGCGTAAGGCTGCAGAACAAGGAATCTCTATTCCGACAACACTCTCTGCTGATATCTCGCTAAGTGTAAAAGAAGAAGGTCTTGTGCAACAAGTTGCCGAATACGCATCAATTGTAAAGCAGGCGGGAGATGAATATAATCCGGCTCTGATAGCAAATTACATATATGATTTGGTAAAAGAATACAATCAGTTTTACCATGACTATACTATCCTGAAAGAAGAAAATGCAGATTTGAAGAATTTCAGGCTGATACTTTCCGATAACGTAGGGCGTGTCGTGAAAAGTGGAATGTCTCTCTTAGGTATTGAAGTTCCCGACAGAATGTAAAATTGACAGGATAAAAACAAAACTAAAAAGAGGTTACTTATTCAGTAGCCTCTTTTTCTATTTCATAATCCTCGTTGATCGGAGGATCTATTCCCAATTGCTTATACAGCTTGTTTTTGTCTAAATTTCTTTTTGTCAGAGTTTCCTTATAAAAAAAGACTTGTGAGGCAAGATCTGAATTGCTTTTTTGGGGTAAGAGATCGTAGGCTATATTGATCCATGCTAATGCATTTTCTATATCATCGAGGTTCTCATTGGCCAGAGCTATATTCGATGCAAGTCGTATTTTTTTGTTCGTATTCTTCTCCTTGTCATACAATTCACTCCAAATGTCAGCTGCTTCTTGCCATTTTCCGGCTAAAACCATGTTGGTCGCCTCTCTCATCCCTTTAGAGCTATCCGAATAATACCAACGGTTATCTGTTTTCCACGAAGGAACAATAGAGGAGGTGACTGCGTCGGCCGCTTTCATGGTTATCTCGGTTACCAGATCGTTGATTTCCGGAATATTGTTTTTCATGTTATTCCAAGAAACAGAAGACTCTCTGAAAAGACTATCTACATATGCTATAGGAGGAGCCAGTAGACTGCCATCCAGACTGTAGGCTTTGAGCAATACTCCGATTTGTGAACTCAAGATGCTGTAATTATTAAAGTATTCTACATTCACCGATTCTAATGATGCCGATGCAATGAATAAATCAAGTGAAAGTAAAACATCTGCATTTTGTTCTTTGCATATCGTTTGTACCTTCCTTGCCGATAATGATCTGACTTCATTTGCTGCACCGCCATTGGTTGGGTATGGATAGAGTTCTACTTTCGAGAAATAATTTTCTTCACTCAGATATTGCCGCAAAGAGTTTGTGAATATGGCTTTTGCTGTATCTGTGGGCATTACAGAAGAATCTTTAAGAGCCTCTCCGTTTGCCTCTACTCCCTCGCTCGATTGTGAAGCACTATTGTTGACTATCACAATGTTTTTTTGTTGAGGGTTTTCGAAAGAAATTAGTGCAGGTTCACGTACTTCGATTGAAACAAGGTTCGTCACCGTGCAAGAGGGAATAAGAATAATACAAAAAAAGATGAATATATATTTTGTCATAGCGGTCTAAGTTATGAACTAGTGATACAAAAATAAGAGTTATATTTGTAAATACGATTGAAAATATTACCAAATAATGGATGTGTCTGTCAACAAGGTCTTTGAATTGGCAAGTGATATTGTCAAACATACATCTCAGTCCGTTTTCCTCACAGGAAAGGCCGGAACGGGAAAGACCACCTTTTTGCATCATATACGTAAAACAATAGATAAGAATGTGATCGTTGCAGCCCCAACAGGTGTTGCAGCCATCAATGCGGGTGGTGTGACTTTGCATTCATTGCTACAACTCCCGTTCGAGCCATTTATTCCGAACTTCGAAGGAAAAAAGAAGCTGGATTATCACTTCAAGCTTCGCAAATCGAAAATAGAGATGCTGCGAGAACTCGATTTGTTGATTATCGACGAAGTAAGTATGCTTCGTGCCGATATGCTTGATGCTATCGACTACATGCTTCGCAGGTACCGTAACAATCAGCAGCCATTCGGAGGAGTTCAGATACTTTTTATCGGAGATATGTTTCAGCTTCCTCCTGTGGTACAAACCGCAGAATGGGAACAATTAAAGCATTACTATCCATCACCTTTCTTCTTTCATGCGCAGGTACTGGATAATTACCCACTGCTTTATATTGAGTTAAAGAAAATATACAGGCAGCAAGACCAGCGATTTATAGATATCCTCAATCGTGTGAGGAATAATTGTACCACTTCGCAAGATCTACAGATATTAAACCAAAAATATAATCCTGCTTTCAGACCTGTTAAAGGTGATAGCTACGTTACGCTATGTACTCATAACTATAAAACTGACCGCATTAACAATGAAGAACTGGCGCAGCTACCGGGCAAAGGGTATGTCTTTAAAGGAGAGATAAAAGGAGATTTTTCTGAAAATTCTTTACCTACCGAATGTGAACTTCTTCTGAAAGAAGGAGCTCAGGTTATGTTTGTGAAAAACGATGTTGGCGAAAATCGTCGATATTATAATGGTAAGTTGGCTACAGTGACGCAGCTGAAAGAAGATTATATCCTTGTCAGATTTGAAAATGGAGATGAAATGGAACTGGAGCCTGACTCGTGGGTGAATGTTCGTTATTCGTTGAATGAGGAGTCGGGCGAAATAGAGGAGGAGGAATTAGGTTCATTTACACAATATCCTATACGTTTGGCTTGGGCGATAACCATTCATAAAAGCCAGGGTTTGACTTTCGATAGGGTAATAATTGATGCCGGACAGGCTTTTGCAGCCGGACAGGTGTATGTGGCACTTAGCCGTTGTACGTCGTTGGATGGTATTGTACTATATTCTCCTATAACCCAGCAGAGCATAAGTACTGATCCATATGCTATAGAGTTTGCAAAAAAAGAACAGGATATAGTCTATTTGGATGGAATACTGCAAAAAGAGAAACCTCGTTACTGTGCGAAGCAATTAGTCAGATATTTTGATTGGACGCCTTTTATTCGAAGCCTTCATTCTTTGAATGAGCTGGCCGCTGAAAAGAAGATTCCCGAAAAAGAAGAGGTACAGTCTATGATTGCTCAAATGTGTAGTAAAGCGATTGAGCAGCAAGAGATAGCACAGAGCTTTATAAAAGAGCTGAATTATATATTATCTGCTCCCAATCCTGATCTGACAAGATTGAAAGATAGAGTGCAGAAAGCAGCTGTATATTTCCATAAAGATGTTTCTGAATGTATTATTTCCCCATTGATGCTGCATTTGGAGAGATTCAAAACGAAGTCGAAAGTAAAGGCATACTTAAATAAAGCCAACGATGTATACAATACATTGCTCAAGCTGCTATCACGCATAGAGCATATCAACTATGGAAATATTAACCTAACTGAGGAATTAATCTTCTCGAAGGTAGAAGTTCCTTCCGAAAATGTAGCTTCATCGGAAAAAGTGAAGCCTCAAAAAGGGGATAGCCACCGACTCTCATTGTCTCTCTTTACCGAAGGAAAATCGGTGAAAGAGATTGCCATAGACAGAAATCTTTCACCAACTACGGTAGAAGGGCATCTTGTGAGCTTTATCCTTACCGGAGAGTTGGATGTTTTAGAGTTAGTTCCCGATAACAAAGTGCAATATATGCTTCCTGTAATCAAAAAGATGGGTGTAAAATCCTCTTTGTCGGAAATCAAGGAGAAGTTACCCAAAGAATGCTCATACCTGGATATAAAAGCCGTAATTAATTACATTAAATATCTTGATGGGAGATAAGACCTATAGAATAGTGTATATGGCAATGATGTGACATAAACTTCCCATCAGAACGAATACATGAAAGACAGTGTGCATGTATTTTTTCTTTGTCCACGAATAAAACAACGCTCCTATCACATACGATACGCCTCCTGCAATGAGCCAATATAGCGCATCGATTTGACCTGTTTGAGATAGCACATCGTAAAGAGGCTTAAATGCAACAAGGATAGCACCACCCATCAGTACAAAGCAGACTGTTTCTAAGTTGCTATGTTTCTTTAAGTTGGTAAAGCTCATGACCAGTCCTGTAATAGCGGCAATACAGATGAAGGCAAAAAGACTCCAGCCCCATGCGCTTTCATTGCGAAGCACGATCAGCGTAAAAGGAACATAGGTCCCCGCTATATGTAAATAGATAGCGCTATGATCGAATTTACGAAGTAGACTTTTTCGCTTTTCATGTGTGCATCCGTGATAGCAAGTGGATGTGATATAAGATGCCAGCATCCCGAACAAATAACCGATGACACTACCTATAGCCCAATTGTTTCCACTGTTGATGGCGGCGGAGAGTAGTACGAAACCCGCTGCAATTCCCATTAGTATGCCTAATCCGTGAGATACGGTATTTGCGATTTCTTCTCCACGTGTGTAATATTTAGCTGTACTCATTTTTATAATTTCTTTCTCGAAATGGAAGGTTTGGAAATTTTGTGCAAGATAAGGATTTGTTTCCAAATCACTAGAAGTAGTGATTGAAGGATATTATAAAAATATGTTTCTTTGTTTTTTTTTATAAATAGAATCTATGAAATTATATAACTCTACTAAAAAATTATTTCTTACTGTATCTTTATTATTCTCTTTCTTATTTGTGCTAGGCAAAGGTGAAATGCCCAAAGATACGCTCTATACAGAATTGAAGTATGATATTGTTGTTCTCTCATCTACAAAAGAGACAAATAGTTTGAAATCGCTTCCGGCAGCAGTCTCGGTTTTCTCGCCTAAGAATCTCGACGGCTTGCAAGTGCATTCTATCAAAGACCTCAGTGCGATAGTACCGAATTATTTTGCTGCTGACTATGGTTCTAAAATGACTGCCCCGCTTTATATAAGAGGTGTCGGCGCACGTTCGGGTGAGCAAACAGTAAGTATGTATGTGGATAATATTCCTTATTTCAATACAACTTCGTTTGACTCTGAATTGTTTGATATTCAGCGTGTAGAAGTGCTGAGGGGAACACAAGGTACATTGTATGGGCGGAATGCGATGGGCGGAATTATCAATGTTTATACCTATTCTCCTCTGACTTACGAGGGTACGACAATAAAAATAGGGGCTGGTAATCACGGTCAGCTCTCGGGAAACGCTTCACACTATCAGCGGATAAATAGTAAGATGGGATTTTCTGTAGGAGGTTACTACAAACAAGATGATGGCTATTTTAAGAATCTATTTACCGGCAAAAAGGTTGATGATATGAAAAATGCGGGAGGACGTGCCAAGTTAGTTTGGGATATTAATCCACGTTTGTCTGCTACCTATTCTGTAAGTTTCGACTATGTAGATCAGGGGGCATTTCCGTATGCCAATATAGAGACAGAAGAGGTTGATTATAATTCTGATAGCTATTACAAAAGAAAACTATTGACAAACGGGTTAGCGCTTCGCTATACGGGTCAGGGCTATGAGATTAACTCTACAACGGGCTATCAATACCTGAACGATGATATGAACATGGATCAGGATTATACAAGATTATCTATGTTTCAAATTAATCAGAAACAAAGACAAAATTCACTAAGCCAGGAAGTCACAATAAAATCTACTAAGCCTTCTGATTATCAATGGTCGTTTGGCGGATATGGATTTTATGACTACTTGCATACCACTCCTCCTGTATATATGATGTCGGATGGAATTCAGAAGTATTTGCAGGCTCCATTAACGGCTGTTGGGGCTCCCATTACTTTTACGGATGATCAGATAGACCTGAATGGACAATATAAACGTCCGACTTATGGCTTAGCTGCTTTTCATCAGTCAACATTCAATAATTTGTTCAAAGCAAAGGGGCTATCCCTTACTTTAGGTTTGCGTATCGATTATGAAAAAACAAAGCTGGACTACAATGCTGAAACTGTAGCTAACTTTGATGTGAAGATACCCAACTCACCGATGCCTCCAATGTCTTTTGCAGCGGATACTGCCATTGTAGGTACTAATTCTAAAGATTTTTTGGAGTTTCTGCCTAAAGCCGTATTAAAATATCAGATAAATGAAAACTCATTTGTATATGGTTCAGCGTCGCGCGGCTACAAAGCAGGAGGACATAATATTCAGATATTTGCCGATCTTCTGCAAGAAGCCCTCGAAGCTAAAATGATGGGTATGCTACCACCGAGTATGGGTGGCGGTCATTCTGCATCTGCCGGTACACCAGTTAACAACCGTATCTCTTATAATCCTGAATATAGCTGGAGTTATGAACTTGGCGGACAAGTTGATATTATAGAAAATTCATTGCAGGCAAACTTTGCCGTATATTATATGGATATACGTGATGTACAGATTACCCAGTTTGTAAACAACCGGGGTGGACGTATGGTAAGCAACGCCGGTAAAGCAGAAAGTAAAGGTTTTGAAATAGGCTTGAAGGCCCGCCCTTGTAAAGGTTTTTATCTTTATGCGAATTATGGCTTGGCTGATGCTACATTCAAGGATAATAAAGTAAGGAATAGTGCGGGAGAAGTTGTAAAAGACTATACAGGCAATCATATTCCTTTTGCTCCCGGTTCTACATTCAGCATCGGCGGCAGTGTTTCGTATGATTTCAAACAGAATACATTGCTGGATAGAATAACCTTCGATACCAATTTTGCAGGAATCGGAAAAACTTATTGGGCTGAAGATAATGTGATGTCGCAAGGATTTTACGGAACACTCAATGCTAACCTCACTTTAGAAAAAAATATATTCTCATTAGAATTCTGGGGTAAAAATATTCTCGATCGTGATTACAATACATTTTTGTTTGGATCAGATAGTAAATATTTTGCTCAGAAAGGAAAACCTATGCGTTGGGGTGCATCTTTGATAATAAAGTTGTAATTTTGTAGCTTCATTTCGACAGCTATTTAATTATGAATTATAAAAAGGTC
>NZ_DAOKYH010000022.1:0-49131 GCF_035323175.1 Dysgonomonas sp.
TCACCTTTTTTCTACCCTTAAGTCATATATAGATAAATAATCCTGCCAATGATGACATTGACAGGATTGAATTATAGTGGATTGGAAATCCTTAATTATAAGTCTTCGGATTTCAAATCCGAAGGGACGAAAGTGGCGAATAATAATAATAATAATAATAATAATAATAATCTAACATATAAGAAACTTATATATACTCCTCTCCGTTTATTTAAATCTAGTTTCAAATTGCCTTGATACCCCTGTTTTTTTCTTAATAGTTATATAACTATCACCTTTATGTTTAATAATAGAGTCATAAGGAGATGCAAAAGCCCAAGACTTCGAATAGAACTCTGCAATAACTTGAATTGTACCCTTATCTTTTGTTGTTATTTCAAATGTATACACATCATGGTTCCAAGAATCTTTGTAAATCTTTGTAATAAGTCCTGTGTAGTCCTCGTTAATACATGCTTGTCTATATTCCTTATTACTACCTGCTATACATAAAAAAAATATTATAACAACAAAACAATATTTTTTAATCTTCATTATTTATTTTGTTTTATGTAAATACAAAGGAGATGTTGTATATGTTCTTTTTACGCTCCCAGAAAAAAGAGTTTTTGATCCAACAGAATATCCTATACTTCTCATATTCCAATTTGTTCCTGCTTTTTCGTCATATTTATAACTACCAGTCTGACCTATTTCAACAGGATTTGATTGAACTACATCTTTACTCGTTCCTATAGTTAAGCCGCCTGCACCTCCATCTAGTGCCCATGCTGGCCCTTTTAAAGTTTCAGCTGTTGGAACTGCATCTCCAACGTAATTTCCAACAACTCCACTGATACCATGAGAGAAATCAATTCCAAAAACAAAGCCTCCCGTTAAATTTATAAATACACCATCACTTGGTATATATCCAAGATTTAATTGAGCACTATATCCCAAAAGAAAGGAGGTTGTTACCCAAATGGTCAGTCATATAGTAATGATAAACTCCTCCTTCTATAGATCCTCCGTCAATCACTGGCTATCTCTATAGCTAATAACAAACTTAATGAAAAAGTGACAACCAACGATCACAGGAGCGAAGCGTATGTAAAAGTAACAGCTTTTTGCATATATTTCTCTGTCACCTTTTTATTCCCTTAAGTCATATATAGATAACTAATCCAGCCAATGATAATATTGGCAGGATTAGTTTATATCAAATAAATATACTGATTACTATTAATCTTCGAGCAAATCCGAAGGGACGAGGAAGTACTGCCTATCGGCACTGAATTCTGTGTATGGGAATTAAACTATCTTTATTTATTATTTTATATGTTTTTGTTATAATCTCATAGTCCATATTTAATTGAGAATAATCTTTATATCCAGCAATAGAATCTTTAAATATTGTTAAAGCGTTAATATTAAGCATATCTTTACTGCAGATACTATGTGCATTGTAAAAGACTATTAAATAACCGTCAAAAAAGGTATAACCATCAATTCTGTCTGCATCATAATAAAAATCAGTACTGATTTTTATCAAACAATTTGAGAAGTTATCAAATGATATAGTTACTATTCTTTTTCCTTTCATAGGATATTTATACTTAATTTTCTGTTCCTCAATAACTTCTTCTATCTTGTCAGTAAGAGATTTATTCATTATATTAGTCAAGTCTTTTTTTCTATTATTCTTTTCTATACAAGAAATAAAGATTAAAAGTATTAACACTAAGAATATTATTTTCTTTTTCATTACTTACTATTAATTATCTTACCAATTTTTATATCCTAATACAGTTTTTCTAAGTTGAGTCGTACTTTTAATCGGCCCTAGCAATTTACTCGTTGTTTTATCATTAAAATAAATTAGACTTTGGCTATTTTTATGATAAATAAAATGTTTAGGGTATGCAGTAGGATATTTTTTATTTACACTCTTGGCATTATTATATCTTTTTGCTAAGTTAGACATATCCCCTCCTTCATATCCGAACGGTGAAATTTGCCCTGATGCCATTTTTGTATCATCTCCACCAGGATGCGTATGCATATTAAAAATCATATCTTCATCTCCATATAAGCCATGCCTATAACCAACAGCTTCGTCCGAAAAACTTGTTCTAAGCACGTAACGGTTTCCTCCTTTTGTGGATTGATAGCCGTCTAATCCCCATTCTACATCTGAATTATCTGAGGCAAACTTAAATACATTAAATGCATCGTTTACATTAGACGTTGTTACAAAAGAAAAATCATTTTTCCAACAAATGCAGGTAATATTTCTTTATCATCTACATTTAGCGACCTGTTGGTAATCATAGTATACCCATATTGATCTTTTTTGTTGCAACTAACTGATCATGTTTATCTTCCGTTTTCAAAGCAAGAGTAATCTTACCATCTTCTCCTATTAAATAAATATCCATACCATCTGGATCTATATATTTCAGTGGATTATTTGCTACATAGACATATGGAGATATTGAATAATATTTCTCTGCTAACGGATCAACTGTTGTAAACCTTCCCACTGCACTTTCATAATACCTTGCCGAATAATCATACAGGTTCAATCCGTGCATCTGATCCAGCTCCTTGCCATTGTATTTGTACGGCTGTTTCTTGTGTTCATCTACAGTATTCTCTGCAAAAGCTGTTCCGAACGGATAGTAATGATTTCTTTGGGTTACCGTACCGCTTGCATTCACCACCACACGGTTGTTACCCAAATGGTCTGTCATATAGTAATGATAAACTCCTCCTTCTATATATCCTCCGTCAACCAGTATGCTATCTCTATAGCTAAGAACAAACTTAACGAAAAAGTGACAACCAACGATCACAGGAGCGAAGCGTATGTAAAAGTAACAGCTATTTGTATATATTTTTCTGTCACCTTGTTTATTCCCTTAAGATCATTATAGATAAATAATCCTAAGAATAATGAAACTCACAGAAAGGTTGAATTATCATGTATTAGAAATTTTATTTCACATTTATAATTATTGTATATACATTACTTAATCTTTAACACTCTTAATAATATTAGGCAGGCAATAAACTCTTTGTATATTCTAAAGCTAATTATATATAAAAGCAGATTACAACTTAAAAAAAGTTGCAATCTGCTTTTATATATAATTAACCTTTAATGGGTAATATCACTTCTCTGTAACCATGAGTGTGGCTTTATCGATTCCCTGCGAAACATCTATAACAAATTTATATGCTTTACCTTTAGTTAGCGTTTTACCCGGAGCTAATGCAATATTACCTTTATCTACCCCATTTACTGATTGTCCTTGTCCTATAATAAAGACTTCACTATTCACTGTAAGTGTCTCTGGGCCGAATGATGGAGCCCAATCTTTTGTATGGAAAAATACAAAATTAACTCTGTCTGCGATTATAGTCTCTCCTGCAACAAAAGTTATTTGAAATATACCATTTCCCATAGGAACCATACATACACCTTTTTGGGGATCCCATCCTGTATTTTTCAATGAAGGTTTTCCTTGACTATCACCAATAAGCCATATTGTGCCAGTCCCATCAGCTTTTAAACTTGCCAGATTTTCACCATCCATCACTTCTACCTTCAAGTATTTTAAGGAAAAGTCTGCACTTATACGGTATTTACCATCGATAGCATTGAATATAAGCTTGTCATCATTTTTAGAGAAAAAGTCTTGATCTACCCACCATTCGTCAAAGCCATCGATACCATCAACCTTAACTTCCTGTCCTTTGGTTAACTGTAAATCTATCTTAAAGTTATCATCGTCAATTTTTTCCATTTCAGTACCATTTATTGCATAAGCGACAATAAATGGGGCTGCCGTATAATCGAAAGTGTTGAATAAGATTGTATACTCGCCAGATGTAAGATTAGAGAATGTAATATCATTAGTTGATCCTTGAGATATCCCATTATCCTCCCATCCAAAATTTATAGAATTACCTATAGAAGTAACAGTCGGACTCTTAATAAAACCTTTAATCTTTTGGGGAAGATTCGTAGTCAATGCATAACGATTTTCACCGATGCGTTCCATTCGGTACTCCTTGTCTTTGGTCACAAAAGTTAAGTAAGGGTATTGAGGTCTGATAAGAAGAAGTTCGTATGTTTTATCAGTAGTTGTAAAATTTATATTCTGTAAAACAAACTCAAGCTTAGCTATACCATCAGGAATTTCTTTCAAAAATGGTACAAATATCTTACCCGAGTACTCTCCCTCTGTTTTAGTTCTAATGACTACATCTGATACGATCTTTTCTCCATAATAAAGCTTAACCTTAAGTGTAGAAAGAGGTACATCATCTGATACATTTACTTTAAAAGGTAGACTATCTCCGAACATTGCATTAGAAAACTCTGTTTGAATATTCATAGTGGGATTCCCAGTTTTTTTGTCGCTATCATCGTCCGAGCACGATAAAAATAATGCTACAGAGAGTAAAGATATATATATAAATATTTTCATAATTTTTAAGATATTATAATTATTAATTAAACCAACGATAAGAAACAACCGATTGAGCTGGAATTTCATGTGTAAAGCTCTTTGTTCCATCATAGACATTTATTTTTTTCAACTTACTAGATTTATTTAGTATAACAAGGGCATAACTGCCATCAGTATTCTTAAATGCTGAATGAATTAGCTCCATATCTTTATATCCAGAGGTACCTATGCGTAGAGCTTCGGGTTTAACTACAGAAGAAAGGTGAGATATTATGAAATAATGAGAATTACGAGTAATTGTTTTATAATCTACTTTATTGAGATCAACCGCCCCATAACATACGTCACACCCACCAGGTCTAAATGGACCTCGCTCTGTATCCAGCATCAGATTCCATACAATCACAGCTTTACACCAATTATTTATAGTGCCTAATGCTATTTCCTCCATATCATCTATCAAACGTTTCTGAAAATTGTGACCATCATTCCATGTCCCAATTGAAGTCTCTGTAAATATAAGTTCTTTCTCCGGATTTGCATGATGGATATCTAGAAGCTCATCTTTACTTCCTCCATAATTATGATATGCTGCACCTGCAACATATTGAGAAGTTTCAACATCTTTATAAATCTTTAAAGGAAACTGAGTTTGATCTTTAGTATCATCTTTACCCCTGTCATAGTCATAATTATGATCATACAAATATATCTTTGTTGTTACTCCCGCGTTTTTAAATTGAGGGCCTAAAGCTGTTTTTACAAACTCATTCTGTTCTTTCCAGCCCATAAACATAGAAGCGGAATTACCTCTGTTTAAAGGCTCATTTTGAGGAGTTATTGAGTATATTTTAATACCATGATCTTGCATTGCTTTTATCCACTTCACAAAATAGACAGCATAATCCTGATAATATTTTGGATTTAGTTGACCACTTGTCCATGAGTTATAAGCTCTCAAGTCCTTCAAATTATTAACTTTCATCCAAAGAGGTGCAGTCCAAGGAGAACCCATTACTTTTATATTAGGGTTGATTGTTAATATTTCCTTGAGTATAGGTATTACATATTCTAATTCCTCACTCTGCAAAGCAAAGTTTTCGAGCCCCTCTTTATCACAACAAGTATATTCACTGAGTGAAAAATCAGAACAGCCGATAGCTATTCTGACATAGCTATACCCAGCGCCACCTTTCTCTGAAAATGTTTCATTCAGAAATTTATCACGATCAAGCTTTTGCATTTGCAGCAAATTATAGGCCGTAGATCCAGTTATGGCAGCGCCAAAACCATCCATTATCTGATATGTTTGATTCGCTATCAAGTTAATTGTTAGAGGAGACATATTATCTGTCTTTTCGCTAAACGGAATCTCTTGTTTTACAAATTCTAAAGATCGTGTATTAGTGGTGACATATACAGTCACCACTTTATCATTTACAGCTATATCATCTATCTCATCCTTATTACTTATTCTACTCCCACTACAAGAAAAAAGGACTATAGTGGATAAGAATAGAGTAAAAGTATATTTCAGTATATTCATTCTTGTTTTTCTATTTGTATGATATAACTTTTAATACCCTTCATTTTGGACTATATTGGGGTTATTATCAATCACAGATAATGGAATCGGCAACCTTTGAGAGTTTTTTGTAAAACTCCATTTTATAGGAGTTCGCCCACTATCCTTTACAAAAACATTATTCATAACGCTTTCAACTAAGTCTAAGCGAATCAAATCAAACCAACGTTGGCCCTCAAATGCCAACTCCATTCTACGTTCTTTCATCAGAGCTTCAAATAGTTTATCTTTACTTGATTTATCGTCATTAGATAAATTTGGCAATTGAGCTCTTTTTCTGATAGTATTAATAATATTGGCGGCACCATTTAGATCCGGTGAAGATTTTAATAACAAAGCTTCTGCTTTGAGTAGTAATATATCTGCATAGCGCAAATGAATGATACTACTTTGAGATGAACGACATTTGTACATGAAAGGATAATTATCTTTAGGATAATAAAGAGACCATCCACATTCGTAATATACGATAGATTCCTTATAGCGTTTAACATCATTCTGTATTTCATAAAGTTTTATTAGATCTCTTGAAGGTGTTACCCATTTATTCCATGTAAAATTTGCATCCCAATTGAGCAAATCTCGTCCAAACATCATGTAACACCAATTGCCTCCTCCTGCAACAAAATGAGCCTCCAATATAGACTCTTTTGTATTACGAGCCTTAATGTCTGTAACCTCATTATTCATCCCAAACAAAAGAGTATAATCATCAACTAAGTCTATTCCATCTGTAGCAACCTCATCGCAATACTGAACTACCTTGTCATAATCTCTTATTGGTTTTTCTGCATATACCTTTGCTAATAAAGATCTAGCGACAGTTTTAGTCATCAAAGTTTTGTCTGCATTGTTATTGTTGGGTGCATGTTGAGTCGCAAATAATAGATCTGATTCTAATTTCTTATATACATCTATTTCTGGAGTCTGAGGAGGAAAATATAATGGGTACACTTCTTCAAAATTTTCAGAGGTGATATCCGGTGCTATAACTGTCACCAATGGTATATTTCCCCACATACGTACCATGTCAAACAATATTAATGATCGAAATATCATTCCTTGTGCTTGATATTCTTTAATTTCTGTATCGGTCAAAGATTTATCCCCAACACTATCTGCGTATATTATCAACTTGTTTGCCATCCCTACTTGCTTCAAGTAGCGATTCCAGTCTCTACTCAATACTGTATTTGTACCATCTATAGAGTTGTCTTCAAATGGCAATACTTCGGCATTAAAAGCTCCAGCATAAGCATTATCGGAGTGGCTATCTGTAAGCAATATTTTATCGATATACCATTCCTGATCCTTCAATTCGTTATAGAGAGCCCTTAATTGAGTTTCAACAGCTGCTTTATCTTTGAATACGACTTCTTTTCCGCCCTGATTGAAACCTTCTGTCACATCAGAATAATCTGATATTGGATCATGATCGAGCGAGCATGATGTGGGTGCAAGAACGATAATTCCACCTACGATAAATTTTAATATATTTTTGAGTATCATAATTACTTCGATTTATTTGTTAGAATTCTAGATTAACACCAAATACATATGATTTGCTATGAGGATAAGTACCCCAATCTATACCTTGAACGGCTCCGCTATTTCCCCATTGATTAACTTCAGGGTCCATTCCAGAATAATTAGTCCAAGTCAGTAAGTTATTTGCTGTAAAATAGGGCTGTAAACGACTGATACCTAGTTTCGTCAAAACATTATTTTTTATATTATATGATAGAGAAACACTCTTCACACGCAAATAACTACCGTCCTCAATGAAATACGTAGAATTTTTCATATCAAATCGAGCTTTAGGAACATCCGTTATTTGTCCAGGGATTCTCCATCTGTTTAAAACAACGGTAGTCTGATTTTTATCATCATACATTCCTTCTGTTTCCATACGAGACGCATTGTAAATATCATTTCCGTAAGATCCCTGAATAAAAATGCTTAAAGAGAAATTTTTGTAAGAAAAATTATTTGTCAAACCAAATGTAAAATCTGGATTAGGATCTCCGATATATGTTTGGTCTCCCGGGCTAACTTTTCCATTTCCGTCTAAGTCTCTATACATAAGCTCTCCGGTTTCAGGATTTACACCATCACTTATATATCCCCAAAAACTACCTAAGGCTTTCCCCGGTCTGTTGTAAACAACACTAGCATTTACATGATCACTAGTTTTGCCATCATCGTACAAAGGCTTAGTTTGGAGTTTAGTCAATTTATTTTTATTAAATGAAATATTAAAGTCTGTATCCCAAGAGAATTGCCCTTGTATATTTCTAGAATTAACAGCAACTTCAAAGCCACTATTTTTCATTTCGCCCTCATTACGTTGTATTTTATCAATGGAACTTGCTCCTGTACTTGGCATAGTTACATTCATCAACATATCTGTAGTTTTCTTGTGATAATAATCAAGAGTTACATTCAAGCGACTTCCGAAACCTGTAAAATCAATGCCAACATTGCTTTGTGTTGTAGTTTCCCATTTAAGATCTTTAGCTCTTAAGTTATCTTGAATTAAGATTGGTACAGCATTTATATATTTATCTTCAAACCACGGTAAACGTTGTACTCTATATCGCTGTAAATAAGCATAATCATGAATACCAGACTGATTACCAGTCTTACCCCATCCTGCTCGAATTTTGAGATCATCTAACCATTCAAAGTTTTTCATAAATTCTTCAGAAGAGATCCTCCATGCTGCAGAAGTAGACGGAAATGTACCCCATCGACTATCTGGATGTAATCTAGAAGAAGCATCTCTACGAACATTTACAGTTAATAAATATTTACTATTATAGTTATAAGCGACACGGCCAAAATACGACATCATACCCCATTCTGATCCTGCACTTCCAGTATTATCCCATGCGATTTTATTAGCTACATTTAACGTCTGGATGTCAGAAGACCTATAATGGGATCCATTGATCCAACTATTAAGATACTCGGATTCAGTATACGAAGTCCCTAACATTGTCTCTAGGCTATGTTTGTTAAAACGCTTACTATAAGTAAGTATGTTATCAAAGGTTATTATAGAATTTCTATTTCTTTCATCTTTACCTGTACCATTTTGTTGACGTCCCCAACTTGTAGTTATCGGGTCTAGAAATGCTGTATTTAAACCATTTCTTCTATCAAGACTAATAGTTGACTTAAAATTTAGCTCAGGCATGAAAGTAATCAACGCACTTCCTGATAGAATTAGACGATCTTCTCGTTGTTTATCATTTTTGCTTCTCTCCATATTCTCTAATGGATGAGTTATATTTGCACCATTAAAGTCGTCATAGTACTGTTTAGGGTTATTAGGATCCCAAACAGGAGCATAAGTTGGTGTGTTTATTACAGAGAGGACAACCCCTCCACGATTAGATCCTTGTCCTGTAATTAGGTCATTTTTAGACCGATCTGAATAAGAAATATTTGCTGTAACCTTCAGCCATTTACGAACATCATTTTCGATATTTGCTCTAATATTGTAACGTTTATAAAATGCAGCATTTAATGTTCCTTTTTGATCAAGGTAGCCCGCTGATAAAAAATATTTCAATCTGTCAGTTCCATCAGAGACCGACACTTGATAACTTTGTGTACTACCTGTTTGATACGCTTCCTTAAACCAATCAGTTTGGTCTTTAAGCCCATCTGGCAATACATTTCCTAACTCTCTTTGCAACTCAACATATTGTTCTGTATTCAGAACCTTTATATTATTGATTACTTTATCAAAACCATATTGCGCATTGAATGTTATTTTAGGTTCTCCTTTTTGACCACTTTTAGTAGTAATTAATACAACTCCATTAGCTGCTCGTGAACCATATATAGCTGCAGCCGAAGCATCTTTCATTATCTGCATACTCGTGATATCATTTGGCGCAAGAAAATCGATCTTATCGACAGGCACCCCATCTACAACATAAAGAGGATCGTTACTTCCATTAAATGAAGTTGTTCCACGTACACGAATAGATAATTCACCACCAGGAGCTCCACTAGGCTCTATAACAGATACTCCTGCTACCTTTCCTTGTATAGCTTGTCCTGCAGATGTAATTGGTCGTTGATCTAAATCTTTAGTAGATACGGTTGATATGGATGTAGTAACATCTTTACGCTTTGCGGTTCCATAACCAATTACAACTAGTTCTTCGAGATTATTAACTTTTTCTGATAATTTTACATTAATAGTAGTCTGTTCTCCAACAGAGACTTCTTCTGTAGTCATTCCAAGTTGAGAAAATACTAAAATGTCTTTTTGATTAGCATTTAATGTATACATACCATCAAGATCGGTTAGCACACCTCGGGTTGTCCCTTTAATTACAACGCTGACAGCTTGTAGGGGTACATTAAATTCATCTACTACTGTTCCTGTTATTGTCAGCTCTTTGTTTTGAGCAACACCAAGAAGTGGACTTAAGCAAACTAAAAAGAAGAAAAACCAGTAGAATGGTTGCTTTTTACTACTACATCTTTTCTTAGACATGAGACTCTTAATCATGGTTATTAAAATTTTAGTGTTTTAGTATTAGAAATTTCGTTTCACTGTTAGTTTACTCTTTATCTTATAATATATCTATTAAGAATAAACTATATGTGAATAGAAAATCAATTGATTCAAAGGTATCCAATCAGATATATGGCATAAATTCTGGTGAGTATAAAAGTAGTTAAACAAAAACACAATGCACTGACAAACAAATTATTAAAACAAAAAAAGATATAAAAAAAGTAGTAAAAATATGTACTACATCATTATTATTATTCTATTTTATTGAAGCTATATTCAACCTTGCTTTTTAAAATATCAACTCTATTTTTAAATTTCACTCGATAGTTATAAGTATTTCCCACGAGGTAGAGTATTTACAATTGACAAAATTTAGCTGTTATACATTACTATAATTAGATTTAAACAATATCAGTTTTGAACATTTACACCTCCTCGTACAAAAAACAGCCGAATTCTAATAATATCTGACTGAGTAGGCCACAAGCTTTAGTCGTACTGTATCACTCTTTTAAAAATAAAGCTGAAAACAAAGAGTATTCTGAAATCAGACTTAGGCCGTCTATTTTTATAGCTAAGGCTGACTGAACTAAAAAAGATACAAAAGTAACAGCTTTTTGTATATATTTCTCTGTCACCTTTTTTCTACCCTTAAGTCATATATAGATAAATAATCCTGCCAATGATAATATTGACTGGATTGACTATTTTGAATGAATACAAACCCCTTCCGATTAATACTTCTTATTCAAATCTGAAGATTAATAAATAAGTTACCGAACTCCTCAAAGAGGACGTCAAAACATTTATAAAATAGAATTTGGAATAAATACCTATCTTTGATGAAAACATTTTGTTTTTATTAAAGAGAAATAGATATGACACCAACTAAAGATATAGAAGATATTAAAGACATAAAGAAAATGGTTGATATTTTTTATGGTAAGGTCAGAAGAGATAATTTAATTGGCCCTATCTTCAATGATAAAATACAAAACCATTGGCCGGAACATCTTGCTAAATTATACTCTTTCTGGCAAGGAATACTGTTAGGGGAAAAGACTTATGCGGGATTTCCATTCCCTCCACACGCACAATTGCCTATAGACAAAGAACATTTTGACCGATGGCTAGACCTTTTCACAGAGACAGTGGACAGTCTTTTCGTTGGGCCAATTGCTAATGAGGCTAAAAACCGTGCATATAAGATAGCTGATATATTCCAGGATAAATTAGCGTATATACGTGACAAGGCAAATAAATAACATGCAAATATTGTATAAAAATTAATCTCTATATTTGTACTTTATAAATTAAATAGAAAATAATTATGATGAAACCACGTCTGGGTATGAGTGCCCGAACAGGTGATAAATGTCCTAAAAGTGGTGTATGGAGAGCTATGGGAATAGCAGAATCTGTTACAATGTCTATATCTCGAGGAAATAGAATGCCTATGCATGAGAACAGACATATAAACTGGAAACTAATTATAATGTTTTAAGTCATGCTTTTGGGGACATGGTGTTACTTTTCTGATAGATGTAATTTAATTTTTCAAATTTTACAGAAGAACATCTATTTATACAATCAGACTTAATATTCCCTACAATAAGTATTCTTCGTTATAGAGCATCATTAATCAGGAAAAGAAAACTTCCAGAGTAATAAAACAAAAGGCAACCGTTATGGTTGCCTTTCTTATTCGTCACGAGACACTAGCTTTTTGTCCTTGAAAGAAATAAAAGTATTTAGATTGGTTTTATTTTAAGTTTAAGAACCTGCTTTATTGTAACATAAATGAAATTGTTTTTTATTTTTTTTGTAAAAAAGTCTAACTATGGAATCACAGAACGACGAGTACGAAGAATTAATCTGCGAAGAGATAAAGAAATTAGCAGCTATTTTCCTGAAAGAAGCAGGAGAGTTTTATCCTTTTGCAATAGGAATAGATACCTCTAAACAGATATATTCAATAGCTGCTTCAAATGAGGAAGAGTTTCCAGATTCTCAAACCTTAATTGATATATTGGAAAATAATATCCCTTTAGATATTATTGAAGGTAAATATTTATTGGGTGGAATATGTCTCGACATTTTTAAGTATGAAAATATTGACGGTATTCAAGTAAAAAAAGATGCTATCGAAATAAGATTTATTAGGGAGGGGTATTATAAAAGGAAGTATTATGTCTACGAACTAAGATCAAACGGAGATGCGATTTTTATTAAACCGAAATAAAAAATCCGAGCAGAATTGTTCGGATTTTTTAATATTGTTTGATATCTTATTTTTTACTGAGTGTTTCTGAAATATCAATTTTTCCTTTTTCACTAAAAGATGAAACTTTATCATTTTTGTTGATAATTACATTTATGTTATCCGTTTTAGCATCGTAATAAATTATAGTCTGAAAACTAAGGCAATCATGTTGTTTGCATCCAGAAAATTTATAAATACCACTCTCTGAAACTATTGGAGTTTCAACATTAAAATTCTTAATAATAGCATCATATTCAGAGCCGGTTATAGTCTTTAGCCTATCATTAAATAATTTGTCTTCAAAAATTTTCACCTCTAAAGGATATTTTCCTTCATTTTTCACGATGATATTATTCGGGTCTAAAATCTTAATTTCTTGAACTGCATTACCAGAAATAGCGGAAGTAATTGAGTCCTTATTTTCTGAGATTTGATTGGATGACTGTTGCTTCTTGCAGGAGGAGGCTCCTAAAGACAATGTTAAGGATATTGCCATAAATAATATTGGTTTCATAATTATATAAATTAAAGATTAAAAGCTAAAAATATAAACAGAAAAAATCCAAGTGAAATAAAAAAACAAAAATTACAACTCCTTAACAATTTATAAACTACTTCATTCTTACCAACTAAATATTCCGGATACATTCGAATCGCTTTTAATATATTCAGTTATCTATTCGAAAAATTCAGCTAGTATAGTCATACTACTTGGTGTATCATCATGGGCATTTCAAGTCCATTCTAATATGAGACTCCTCACTTTATAAAGTTTTTGATTTATAGAGCATCACATTAACTGTTGTATTCATTGGTTAAACTGGTTTAACTCTCTGTTTAACTTTGCTTGCGCAACGACCTAAACCAGACCTTCCACAAACAAAAAAACACCTACAACATTAATTGTAAGTGCTTCCCTAGTGACTGAACCATATTTAGTCGATACCCTTTCTTTTACAGAAGCGGAATCCAGAATAATAGAAGAAATAAGACTCTATATTAGTGGTGAGTTTACAATCTCCGATATTAAACGAGCCAGACTATCGGAAATGTTTCTGAATGAGAATGGCGATCGCTACTTCAAAACAAAGATATATTTCGTTACTCTGGACGAGAAAAGTGGCTCGGAAAAGAAAACGACAGTTACAATGTTAGCACAGGCTAGCTCTTTAAAAGAAGCTTTGGAAGTTGTCGAAAAAGGGATGTCGGGTACTCTTGCTGACTATGAAATAGCAAGTTTATCAGAGACGGCAATCATGGATATATTTCCTTATGACCGTAAAAAAGTCGAAAAGCCGATACAAGAACCTGATATTTTTAAGGATGAATATGAAGATCCATTATTCGAACAATCCAAAGCCTTAGTTATCGAAAAAAATACAGCAACAACCTCCATGCTGCAACGACAATTTTCTATCGGTTATGATCGCGCAGAACGATTAATGGACGAATTGGAGCACAAAGGAGTTGTTGGCTCTTTCAATGGAGCATCACCAAGAGAGATTATCTATAATGCTGTGGGTATGACTTAAAACAAGCAAAGAGAGTTCGTAATGGAAAGAGGCTTTTATTAATCGTCCTTATATTTTAAATATAAAATAGTACGCATCGACATGAAACCTCTCAGTTAACGAAGCATGGAAAGGCAGACGATATAAGATAGAAAAATATAAGCAATACGAAAGTACTTTACTCTGGCTTCTTCCTAAAATAAAAATACCCGAACCGCCCTATGAGATACACTTCAAATTCGGATTTAGCAACTCCCTTTCTGATGGGGATAACTCGGTAAAACCGACTCAAGACATCTTAAGCAAGAAATACGGCTTCAACGACAAGCTTATAAGAAAGGCTATTGTTGAAACAGAGATAGTAAAGAAAGGAAAAGAATATATTGAGTTTGAGATACGGAGTGTAGAATAACTAATCCTGCCAATGATAACACGGGCAGGATTGAATTATATAGCGGATTAAGAATCCTACATCAATATCTTCTCACATATCCCGAAGGGTGAATAGTTAAGAATAAAGAAGTTGTATTATGTTTTTAGGGATGAGTATATAAAATATGGAATAAAAAAGTAGAAAACATAAGGTCATTACAATAGTGAAAGAAATAAAGAATTTTTTTTTTAGCAATAAATGTACTCTTCGTGTTATCATATGCAATCTCTGTTCCTATAAGAATATCTCCTAGTCTTCTCTGTAGATTTATTAAACACATTATAATTTCAACTGGCCAAATTATAACAAAAAAGTTTCTTAAAACTAATCTAAATGAAGATATCCCTCTGCCATTTAGATCTCTTACTTTCAGTTTAAGTATTCTTTTGCCAATACTTTGTCCAGTTGAAATAAAATGTCTTTACATAAAAATAAGGAATATATTATAGACAGTAATAGAATTCTAAATATCAAGTTGTTACCTAAACCTACTATAAATAATATGAATATGAGAGGTATATATATACCTATTATAACTGAACCATCCACTAATAGAGAAATTAATCTTTTTGAAAAAGTAACATCTTTTTTAATCATGACTTATATTCTTTTTTATAAAAAACTCCAGTAGCCGTAAATATTACGCAAAAAATTAAATATGTTATTGTTAACTCCAGGTCAGCAGAGATCATTCCGATAATAAAGCCGATAGCACATATTATCCCTGCCAAAAACAATGAATAAACTTGAATTTTACTTGTTATCATTTTCTTTCATTAGTTACTAAATGACGTCCTAATATTTTCCCAACCTCATTGATATCCAATTTGACTTCCACTCCAACGAAAAATGATGCTTTAAAACCAATGTCTGCCGCTTTAATCTCTGTTTTTTCTCAGACGTACCTGTCTATTCTCCGTTTCTATTGATTGGTTTTGTTTCGATATCTTCAATAGAAAAAGGTCCAATACCAACACTAATTTTTTCTTCATTAACCATTCCGTTTTCTGATCTTCTTTCTATCTCTATATCTGACATATTAAAGCTAAACACCTCAATACCGGCGCCAATACCCTGCTTAACAAACTCTTTATCAACCTTTTTTACCTCACCGATTTTTCCGGGATAAAATAGTTCTCCATTACTATACCCTGCTACATCTGTAGATATAAGATTTGCTTCTGCCCCCACATTAGAACTAACTATTTTCGCAGTACCTCCTGCTTGCAGACCAACCGTTACTCTTGCTTCAATAGCTTCATTCTTGATATCTTTAGCAATATTATAAAGCGTTCTAAGTATCCCTAATATTCCATCGTTCCCATTAGGATCAATGTATTTTAGAGGATTATTGTAGCAATACGCATACGGAGATATACTATAATACTTTTCTGCATGTGGATCGATACTTGTAAACCTTCCCACTGCGCTTTCATAATATCTTGCCGAATAATCATAGAGTACTATCCTAAGTACCTAAAAAGATAAGCGTGTAAACCATTGATTTACACGCTTATCCACTTCACAAAAGTGACCACGGCAGGATTCAAACCTGCAACCTTCTGATCCGTAGTCAGATGCTCTATTCAGTTGAGCTACGTAGCCGTTTTCCTTAAATGCGATGCAAAGGTAAAATAGTTTTGTTTATTATGCAAATATATTCTAAAGTATTTTCTCCTCAAAAGTGATTATTGAAGCCAAAAGCAAGCTATAATATTGTTTTAAAGATGCTTATAAATACAAAATAAAATACATAAAATGCTTCGCTCAGCATCTACGATAAGTAAATCTTAATATGCACTCTCAAACTGATCAAGAAAACGTTGATCATTCTCGGAGAACATACGAAGATCCTTAACTCTATATTTAAGATTTGTAATACGCTCCACTCCCATTCCGAGAGCATATCCCGTATATACTTTACTATCTATACCACAGTTTTCCAACACATTCGGGTCTACCATACCACATCCTAATATCTCTACCCAACCGGTGTGCTTACAGAATGGGCAGCCTTTTCCGCCACAAATATTACATGAAATATCCATCTCAGCACTAGGCTCTGTGAAAGGAAAATATGAAGGACGCAAACGTATCTTGGTATCTGCACCAAACAACTCTTTCGCAACGAATAACAAAGCTTGTTTTAGATCAGCAAAAGACACATTCTTGTCTATATACAATGCCTCAACCTGATGAAAGAAACAGTGCGCACGATACGAAATAGCTTCGTTACGATACACTCGGCCGGGACAAATAATGCGTATCGGTGGTTGCTGCTTCTCCATCACTCGGGTCTGGACAGAAGAAGTATGTGTACGCAATACAATTTCAGGGCTTCGTGCAATAAAGAACGTATCCTGCATATCACGAGCCGGATGATCTTCCGCAAAGTTAAGAGAAGAGAAAACATGCCAGTCATCCTCTATCTCAGGACCTTCGGCTATAGAAAAACCTAAACGGCGGAAAATATCACAAATTTCTTTTCTTACAATTGATAGCGGATGGCGAGTACCAAGCTCGATAGGCGCAGCAGTACGAGTAAGGTCGATTGCCTCATCCACAGTCTGAGAATTTTCTAAAGATTCTTTCAACTGATTTATTCGCTCCTGAGCCTTTTCTTTTAGTTCATTTAGTTTTATGCCTACCTCCCGTTTCTGTTCTGCAGCTACAGTGCGAAAATCGTTCATCAAAGCCGATACTTCACCTTTCTTACTAAGATACTTAATACGCAAAACCTCTATCTCATCTGCTTTAGAAGCTTTCAGTCCCTCAATCTCTGCCAACAGCTTATTTATTCTATCAATCATAAACTTCAATAATGAATTATACTTTTATAAGTTTTTCACTTTGGAATACAAAAATACACTTTTCTTTTTATTATCAATCATTTTAACACAGAAGCTACCCCAACTTTTCATCATCTTTACAAAACTAGATTTTCACAATCTCACGTATCCGTTAAATCCAAAAAGGTTATAATTTCTCGCAAAATCAGACAGAATACAAACAACACTATATCAAATACATAAACATCAAAAAGTAACAAAAGTAACAGCTATCCGTAATATTTTAAATTGTCACTTTAATTTATTTATAAACAATAACAAATCTCTTAATACTAGATAATTTAGCCTATAAGAAATAAAACAAATAGAAAATCTTGAATATTAAACTATATTTGTCATAATTAAACTACAGATCACAAAAATGAAGCTTATATACATTTTTATAATATCCATTCTTTTATTTGTCACACATAATCTGCATGCTCAGTCTGATATAGAGCGTATACAAAAACATCTGACTGCTATTACCAAAACAGAAGGATTTCGCAACTTTGAGGATACTGTAACACTCAACAAGGTGGCAGACTATATATTCACAGAATTTAGCCAATATGCAGATACAACATATTATCAAACGTACACTGTAGACAATATTAATTATAAGAATGTTATTTGTCGGTTTGGAACAAAACAACAAAAAGCGTTGGTAGTAATCGGTGCTCACTACGATGTTTGCGGAGAACAAGAAGGTGCTGACGATAATGCATCTGGTGTAACTGCTATACTGGAATTGACTCGGTTATTTAGTCGATCAAACTTAATACGCCCCATAGAACTAGTTGCATATACCCTCGAAGAACCACCCTTCTTTGGTACTCAATCTATGGGTAGCTATATCCATGCCAGTGAACTGAAAAAATCCAATACTCCCGTTTATGGGATGGTGGCCGTAGAAATGATCGGATTCTTCAATGACGCTGAAGATTCACAGAGTTATCCTTTTGCTCCGATGAAGCTTTTTTATGGCAATAAGGGTGACTTTATACTCTTAACGAAGAAAATAGGACATGGACAATTTGTAAAAGATTTCTCCAAACAATTTTACAATGCAAAAACGATTAAAACTAAAAGTCTGACAAGTCCCGGAATGATAAAAGGGGTAGATTTTTCAGATCATCGAAATTATTGGGCACTCGGTTTTGATGCTATGATGATTACCAATAGTGCATTCTATCGCAATCACAATTATCATAAATCGGGAGACAAAATGGATCGTTTGGATTTTAAACGAATGGCAGGAGTTATTGACGCCATTTACTATGCGATTATCAACATCGACAAACCTACATCTGTGAAAAAGAAAAAATAGTGGAGAATTTACCAGTGCATACATAGGAGACGAATATAAAGAGATCTGGAGACATCGATTAGAAGTCGTTCTGCGGACTCTTAATGATCTCTAAAAGGGAAGTACCAGTAAAAAAAAACAATCTGATATGATTATGATAAAATTTTGTAATTTGATATATTTCAATCTTTATAAATTAGGGTTATTAATAAATGAAATATCGGTCTATCCGATAAATCATTTCTTATTTAAAAACAATAAAAAAGGAGAAGAAGTCATTAAAGCAGTAAAAGAGGTCTCGGAAAATAAAAAGAATGGAATAAAGATAACTCTTGCTGGTATGCATTTTTATGCTCTAGTATATCTATTTATATTGGGTCCATAAATTCTGTTTTAATTTGTTTGCAAGAAGTTAATATTGCAATAAATATAAACGATGATAATTTACTCTTGCTGTTAGGTGTTCCTTCATATATTTTTGCTTATTTTCTGATAGACTACAAAGATAGATATTTAGATTATTTTAAATATTTTGAGAAGTTTACAACTAAAAAGAAATGGATATGGGCATTTATAAGCCTTCTAACAGTTATCTTTTTATGGTTTTGGGGATTCGGGAGCTTGATACTCAGATTGATTTTGAATAATAATTAAATAACCCATCATCCCTTCCAATTTGCAATCCAATGATTAAAATCCTTACAAACTAGTCATGCCGATGTTGTTATTAATTGTATTGACCATCCCAATAGAAAGAATTAGGATTCAGTTGCCGTAAATATACTCTAGCACGATTTCTGAAAGTCTAATTTTCTTTAATCAAAAGAATACCACTAAGAATAGTACTTATCGCATCAGCTTTTTTTACCACCATCAGGTGATCCCCACCCTCCACAGGAAATGCATTTCGTATATGTTCATAAGAGAAAATCTGATCTTCGGTTCCGTGTATATGATAGAGATGTTTACATTTATTTTCGGGCATCCAACCTAAAATTTGCTCAATAGCCCACTTAATATAAACAGGATCAACAAAGGTCATTACCTCAGCCAGCTCCAATGTTGGCACATTATAAACAAAACGGTTAAAAAGATCCGTTATAAGCTCTGTTGAAGCATACACGCGCATCGGAATGCGGTCTGCCACATTTGTTCTTTTAGCTGCACTTAATGCAGTGATGCGTCAAACTTTAAAGAGACCGGATTCGGTCTCTTTGCTTTTTTATATACTTACAACTATACAAACCTTAAAAAATTGACTAACAAAGCCTCCATTCAGAGATACTCAATTGCTATTTCTTAATCAAATTTTCCATCTCTTAGTAATAATCTAGACACCTTTTTCAGTACCTTTGCCTCAAATTAAATATAAGATAGATTAAGATATGGCCCATTCGTCATTATTAGAAAGACTTGATGCACTGAATATCCGCTTTGAAGAAATAGGCAAACTTATTACAGACCCTGCCGTAATTGCCGATATGAAAAGATACGTCAAACTGAATAAAGAATATCGCGATTTAGAGAAAATAGATATAGCACGTAGAGAATATAAACAACTACTAGCCACCATAGACGAAGCAAAAGATATCCTTGAAAACGAAAATGACTCTGAATTAAGAGAAATTGCAAAAGAGGAAATGGATGCTGCAAATGAACGTATGCCTAAGTTGGAAGAAGAAATAAAGTTTCTTTTGGTTCCGGCCGATCCTCAAGACAGCAAAAATGCAATCATGGAAATACGCGGAGGAACAGGTGGCGACGAAGCGGCTATTTTTGCGGGAGACCTTTATCGTATGTATCAGAAATACTGTGAAGTAAAAGGCTGGAAAACAGAGATTACAAGCGTTACCGAGGGAACTTCCGGGGGATTCAAAGAAATTATATTTACTGTAACTGGCGAAGGCGTATACGGCATTTTAAAATACGAATCGGGAGTGCATCGCGTTCAACGTGTCCCTGCAACCGAAACTCAAGGGCGAGTACATACCTCTGCTGCTACTGTTGCCGTATTACCCGAAGCAGAAGAGGTTGACGTGGAGATAAACCCTGCTGATGTTGAAATGCAGACAGCCCGTTCGAGTGGTGCGGGAGGACAGAATGTAAATAAGGTTGAAACCAAAGTACAGCTAACGCACAAGCCGTCAGGTCTGGTCGTTGTATGCCAGCAATCAAGATCTCAATTAGCAAATAGAGAGCTTGCTATGCAAATGTTGAGAACAAAGCTTTATGATATAGAGCTATCTAAATATATGGATGCAATCGCTTCGAAACGTAAGACAATGGTATCGACAGGTGACCGCTCGGCTAAGATTAGAACATACAATTATCCGCAAGGAAGAATGACTGATCACAGAATCAATCTAACCTTATATAACTTATCGGCAGTAATGGATGGAGAAATCCAGCCAATTATAGATCAATTGATAATTGCGGAAAATACCGAAAGGCTTAAAGAAAGCGAAATGTAAAAAATAAAAAGGGTTAGAAATAAGACAAAAGCGACTCTAATTTTGAAGATACAAATATGACAAAGCAAGAATTATTTGAGAATATTAAAAGAAAAAAATCTTTCCTCTGCGTGGGGTTAGATACCGATATAAATAAAATCCCTTCTTTTTTATTAGATGAAGAAGATCCTATCTATGCTTTCAACACAGCAATAATAGATGCGACTGCAAAATATTGTGTCGCTTACAAACCCAATGCTGCATTCTATGAAAGCCAAGGTGTAAAAGGGATCGTGGCTTTACACAAAACGATAGAATATATTCGCCTGAGATATCCTGATCAGTTTATTATACTAGACGCTAAACGAGGAGACATAGGCAATACATCGGAGATGTACGCCATGTCTGCATTCGAAGACCTGAAAGCCAGTGCTATCACCGTAGCTCCTTATATGGGAGAAGATAGCGTGAAGCCTTTTATTAAATATGCCAACAAATGGGTTATTCTATTAGCCCTTACGTCTAACAAGGGTTCTTATGATTTCCAGTTGACAGAAGACAAGAACGGCGAGCGTCTTTTCGAAAAGGTACTCAAAAAATCTCAGGAATGGGCAACTGACGAGCAATTGATGTATGTAGTGGGAGCTACACAAGGAGAAATGTTCGCTGATATTCGGAAGTATGCACCTAATCATTTCTTACTTGTTCCGGGTGTAGGTGCACAAGGAGGAAGCCTTGCCGATGTCGTAAAATATGGTATGAATTCGCAATGTGGATTACTCGTAAATTCTTCCCGTGCGATAATTTATGCAGACAATTCTGTAGATTTTGCTTTTGCCGCTACAGCCGAAGCGAAAAAAGTGCAAGAAGAAATGGCGACATATTTAGCAAAATTAATTTGATCATTTTATTTACGTCTATATATCAAAGCGTCTCTAATCTTTATCTCAAAGAAATAAATATAGTAATATATAGACATACAAATAATAGAACTCCGAAGTTGTTTACAGGAACGGCTTCGGAGTTTTTCTATTTAGATACTTAAGAGGCAATTGAACAGAAAAATAAGCCGACTAAAAAATTAACAAACTGAAACTAAAAAAAAATTATATTTTTTTATAAAAAAGATACAATTTTTCCATTCCTTTGTAGCAAATTTCAATAATGAAATTCAGAATAATTGAAGACTAACTCATATAATATTCATTTTAATATTTTCAGCACGTTAACCTAAACAGGCAGATAGATAAAATCGCCTTTAAAGGGGTAGATAACAATGAAATTTACCTTTATATTCTGTAAGAAATAATTAATAAATACTTAATATAATATTGTCTATCTCTTTTGGCTTAACATCTATTTTTGCCTCTGCAATTTGAGATAATTTAAATATAAAGCAAAATTTATGTTAAAGAAGTATTTATTTAAAATTTTCATGTTTCTTACTTTTATGTCCATTTCCTCGCAGAGCGTATGGGCACAAAGTACGCAAGTAAAAGGAACTGTATCCTCAGAAGGATTACCCTTAGTGGGTGTGAGTGTGTCTGTAAAAGGGACAACCATAGGTACAATTACAGACTTGGATGGGAAGTATACATTAGACGTTCCTAACAAACAGTCTATTATACGCTATTCATTCATTGGATATGAAACAGTGGAGCGTGTTGCTGATGCTGGAATTATTAACGTAACCCTTACTGAAAATGCCCAGTCGCTAGATCAGGTTGTAGTACTAGGTTATGGAAGCAATGCTCGCAAACAGGATTTATCTGCTGCGGTAGGTGTTATCAGTAATGCTGATGAATTAACCGTTCGTCCCGTAAGCTCTACCGAGAATATGCTTCAAGGTCAATTGGCCGGCGTAACCATTAGCTCAAATGGTGGAGACCCTACTTCTACTCCTAATATCGTAATTCGTGGACAAGGATCTCAAAACGGAGACAACGTACTTTGGGTAGTAGATGGCGTTCCGGGAATGCCTATCGCTTCAATGAATGACATTGAATCTATTGTTGTGCTTAAGGATGCTGCATCAGCTGCCATTTACGGAGCTCAATCGGGAGCAGGTGGAGTGGTTTTGGTTACCACAAAAAAAGCAAAAAAAGGCGAACCATCTCTTTCGTATGAAGGTATATTCGGTACACGTCAGGCTACTAATCTCCTTCAATCTTTAACGGCAGAACAGCAAATAGAAATGCGTAAAACCTCTTACAGTAATGCAGGTCTCACATTACCTATTGGTTGGGATATTAGCCGCAACCCATATGTAGGGACCACACGAACCGATTGGATGGATGAAATTTTCAGAACAGCCCCATATCAACGTCACAATGTAGCATTGAATGTAGGAACGGAAAGCTTTAAAAACCGTATATCATTTTCTTATGACAACGATCAGGGAACATTGATCAATACTTTCAACAAATCAATAAATTTCCGCTACAATGCAAGTATGAAGCTGAATAAGTGGGTAACAATTTCTGAAGATTTTGTTTGGAAAAATACACAAAGTCGAGGAATTGATACAGGAAGCGCTTATTCGGGAGCTATACTTTCTGCACTATATATGCCTCGTAGTGCTACAGTCTATAATCCTTTAGACGGATCTTATGGTGGAGTTACGACTGAAGACCCTGCTTATATTGCAAAATATGGTTCAAACTTTGCTGATATTCACGGAGACGCCATTAACCCTGTTCGCTTACTACTTGCTGATAATAATTACAACAAAACAAGCAATACATGGACAAATACAACTCTTGAAATTGCGAACATAATAGATGGACTAAAGTTTACCAGCCGCTTTTCATATAATTTGGCAAGTAATTACTATAAGAATTTCACACCTATCCGTGATGAAGTAGGTAAACCAAACATGTCAAATACCCTGAACGAATCTACTTATCGCTCGGATCAGTGGAAAACAGAAAACACACTAACTTATGACGGAATATTTGGCAAACATTCGGTAAGTGGACTCCTGTCTACTACTGCCGATCACTACGACCAACGTGGATTTAGTGTATCAGGAACTGGATTTGCCGACGAATCGGATTTCTTACAATATCTTGCTTTTGCAGGATCTACAACAGCTAAAGATTATCTGAATGGCCCCGATGCGAATGTCTCGCTTATATCACGGTTAGCTTATTCTTACGACGATAGATACTTTGTAACCGGATCGTGGCGTCGCGACTATGCCGGACGTTTACCAAAAGAAAACAATTACGGTGATTTTCCTGCAACAACACTGGCCTGGAAAATTTCGAGCGAAAAGTTCTTTAAGAAAACAGATCTTCTAAGCCTACTCAAGGTACGAGCATCATGGGGACGTGTAGGTAATATATCATCGGTAATTATGAATTACAAATCACTAATCCTCACAAAAGAGGAAAACACAGATAACAATTCAGGGCAATATGGAGTGACTGCTGGCGGCAAATGGGGTACAAGCGTATATAAAAATCTGGCTATTAATCCCGACCTAACATGGGAAACGTCTGAACAAACCGACTTTGGTTTAGATGTCAGTATGTTTAGAGATCGCTTAGCCCTATCACTCGATTATTTTGACAAAAGAACCTTCAACCTGATTCAAACTCAATCGATGGATTGGCCTACAACAATGGGGTTACAAGCGATGAAAGTCAATCAGGGAGAAGTGCGTAATAGAGGATTTGAAATACAGGCCAACTGGGCTGACCATATCAACAAAGATATGTCTTACTTCGTGTCAGGCAACTTCTCGACTTTGAGAAACTGGGTATCTGATATAGGTGTGAAAAATGCAGACGGAACACCGGGGGTATGGACAGATAATACTACATTCCGGAATCTTCCTTATTTGTATCAAACTGCGCAAGGACAGCCTTTGAATTCTTATTTCTTAATAAAGACAGACGGAATTTTCCAAAGCGATGCAGAAGCTGCAGCGTATGTAGATAAAGACGGAAAACGTATTCAACCAAATGCTGTAGCGGGAGACTTGAAGTTTGTAGACTATAATAATGATGGAGTAATCAACACTGCCGACCGTCAATATTGTGGAAGTGCAATACCTAAAACAACATTTGCTTTAACATTGGGCTTCACTTACAAGAAAGTATCATTGAGTGCTATGTTTCAGGGTGTAGGAGGTGCACAATCGTTATACGTAGGTAAATACATGACTTTGAGTGATGTTGAAGGCAACTTTAACCGCTCAAACGAAATATTGAATGCATGGAGTCCGACAAACACATCATCAAATATACCTCGTTTATCAAAATCAGACCCTAACGGTAACTTTGCTACTGCGTCAGATTGGTATTTGGAAGATGCTTCGTATGTGCGCTTCAAGAACTTGACTATTTCTTATGACTTGAGCAGCATACTACGCAAATCATCTCACCTTGCCCAACGCAACAGCAATATGTCTGTTTATGTGAGTGGAGAGAATTTGTATACATTCACCAACTACTCAGGAATGGACCCTGAAACAGGAGGATGGGATGCAATTAAATACCCGGTATCCAGAGTTCTATCTTTAGGAGTAAAACTTACATATTAAAATAATATTCAATACTAATTAAATAAACCGGCAGATCATTCTAATTACAGATTTGCATTAATAATCAACGTATATGGATAGCAAAAAAATTATAATTGCATTAGTCTTATTTGTTCTGGCTTTTAGTTCCTGTTCCGACTTTTTGGATGTTCAATCGGAAGGGAATCCTACTACCACTTCTTACTTTAAGAACGACCAGCAGGCTATAGATGCAATAACAGCTTTATATAAACCTCTTCACAGAGAAACATCATATGGTCGTGACCTGTTTTGGGAACAAGGCGCTGCATGCGACATCGTTTGGGGACGTACACGTGGTTTTCCTACACTGGCTACTTTTGCTTATACGGGAGACGAAAGCCCTTTGAACAATAACTTCACTCTATTTTATGAAAATATTGCTTATTCCAACTGGGTAATTCAGGAGCTATTGAAAAAACAAAAGAGTACAACCCTAAGCAGTATCGAAACACGAAGCCTGGGTGAAGCATATTTTATGCGTGGAATGTCTCACTTCGTTATGGCATACAGATATGGTACCAACGAACAGGGAGCACCATTTGTTCGCTACGAAGATTTTCCGAGCGGTTATGATAACTCTATCCCTCCGCAACAAGCATCTGTTGTAGACAACTACAAGTACATTATTGAGGATATGGACAAAGCAATCACTTATCTTCCAAAATTTGAGGCATACGCCGACGAAGACAAAGGTCGTGCACATCAGGCTGCTGCAGTGGCTTACAAAGCTAAGGTTTATGCTTATTGGGCAACATGGGACGAAACTCAATGGAAGAATGTAATAGATATGGTAAATTCGTTGGAAACAAATTACGGACGTGCACTAGCTCCTACATTCGCCGAAGTATTTTCTTCCGATTTTTCTAAATTCTGGAATAGTGAATATATCTGGTCTATTCCTTCGGATGGTGGAGCAAACGGTGGTGGCAGTGAGTTTCCCGGAGTTGTTCTCGAAAACAAAGGTTGGGGTATCTTTAATGGTTGGGGACAGAACAAACCATCATACGATATTTACGAAGAAATGTTGAAAGATGGAGTAGGAAACGATCGTCTGAAACGTTCTATCCTTGAATACAATCAGGAGTTCGAGTTCTGGGGTACAACTCGCAAATTCTACTCAACATCAGATATAGAAGCCGGGTTTATGATCAATAAATACATGGATCCGTTCAAATATGCAAATGCGTCTGAAGCCGGTTATGTGAATACAAGTGGAGACTGGCCTACTGCCCGTATCAATTTTCCACTTATCCGCTTTGCCGAAATGCTTCTATTCCGTGCCGAGGCTTATCTGATGACCAATCAGGCGGATAAAGCCAAAAAGGATATTGATGCGGTACGTCAAAGATCAAATCTTGCCCTTCTCGATCATACACCAACAATGGCTGATTTGTATCATGAGCGTCGTTGTGAGCTGGCCTTTGAATTCACAGACCACCTATTCGATTTGAAACGCTGGAATCGCTCTTCAAATGCCACTATTAAGGCTTTAGCTAACAAAGAGTTGAATTCTCATCCACGTGTACGTAAATATGCTAATCGCGCGAACCCTGAATCAACATTTGAAATCGCAGACTATCAAGATTATAAGATAAAGAATCCATATCAGGATTATATGATGGTATTTCCTTATCCGGCAGTTCAAGTTACCAAATCGAATGGTAAGCTGACACAGAATAAAGGATATCAATGATCTTTTTGAACAAGAGCAATATTATCGATTGACATTTATTAGATATTATCGAAAAACAAGCTCTTCAATAATTTAACAAGCAAGACAATACGAGAAAATAATATTTTCGACTATTGTCTTGTTTTATTTTAAATCCGAAACTCAATTCGGAAACACCTCTACTCTACCCTACCCAACGACCTTATAGGAACTTCACAAGACTCGGCAAAATCTTTATAAAATCTTTATGCCGCATCTATTTTCTTTACAAAATCCTTACAACTTTCACTATAGCTTTGTATCGTACTTAAAAAGAATATAAAATATGGAAATAACTTATATCATCGGAGCAATTATAGCTATCCTCATTCTAGGATATCTCATTTATGTATTAATAAAACCCGAAAAATTTTAATGATAATTGATATGGAAATCAATGATTATATACAAATCTTCCTTTTTCTATTTTTGCTTATAGCGTTGACACCTATATTGGGTTCATTTATGGCCAAAGTATTAAATGGAGAGAAAAATATATTAACTCCGATATTTAGCAAACCAGAGAAGTTAATATACAAAATATGCGGAGTAGATACAAACCTATCAATGAATTGGAAGAAATACACCATGGCATTGTTACTATTTAACCTGATAGGATTTATCTTCTTATTCTTAGTATTAGTTACTCAGCAATGGCTACCATTAAATCCTCAGCAGACAGGTAATATGAATTGGCATACTGCATTTAACACTTCGGTGAGCTTTATAACCAATACCAATTGGCAATCATACTCAGGCGAAACAGGGCTGAGCTATTTCAGCCAAATGATAGGACTTACAGTGCAAAACTTCTTAAGCGCAGCAACAGGGATTGCTGTTTTGACTGCACTAATACGTGGAATAAAAGGGAAGACAACAGATGTCCTTGGTAATTTTTGGGTAGATATTACCCGTTCTACACTCTATATCTTACTGCCTTTATCCATCCTACTTGCAGTCTTATTGGCCGGACAAGGAGTAATCCAGAATTTTGATAGTTACACCCATGTCACAACCCTGCAAGGAAATACACAAGTTATACCACAAGGTCCCGCAGCATCTCAAATTGCGATCAAACAGTTGGGAACTAATGGAGGAGGCTTCTTCGGGACAAATAGTGCCCATCCGTTTGAAAACCCAACACCTTTTTCCAACTTTCTGCAACTTTTATCCATTTTGCTTATCCCTGCGGCTTTGACATACACTTACGGAAAAATGGTGAAATCACAAAAACAAGGCTGGGCGATATTTGCAGCTATGTTTATTTTATTGGGAGCAGGCCTTTTTGTCTCTTTATATTCCGAATTTCACCAATCGGACGTTTGGCACAATATGGCTTATATGGAAGGGAAAGAAACCCGTTTTGGAATAACAAATAGTGTGCTGTGGTCAACAGTCACAACTGCTGCATCCAATGGATCGGTTAATGCTATGCATGACAGCCTCACTCCTCTTTCGGGAATGGTAGCCATGATAAATATGATATTGGGCGAAGTCATTTATGGCGGAGCTGGTGCAGGTTTATACGGTATTGTCATATTTATTATACTCACTGTATTTATCGCAGGCCTTATGGTTGGCCGTACTCCTGAGTATTTGGGTAAAAAAATAGAAGCTTTTGAAGTGAAAATGGCTCTTATAGCAATACTTAGCCCTTCTATTGTTATTCTATTATTTTCAGCTATTGCATGTTCTATTCCGCAAGGACTGTCGAGCCTGAATAATGGCGGTTCGCACGGATTATCAGAAATACTGTATGCCTTTACTTCTGCCGCAGGCAATAATGGTAGTGCCTTTGCCGGACTCAATGCATCTACCATTTTCTATAATCTCCTAATAGCTTTGGGAATGCTTATCGGACGGTTCGGTATTATCATTCCTGTGCTTGCGATAGCAGGAAGTCTTGCTGAAAAGAAAATCATCCCGGTGTCTCAAGGGACGTTCCGAACTGATAATCTATTGTTTGTTGGATTACTTATATCAATTATTATCATCGTTGGAGGTCTGACATTCTTCCCTGCTTTATCGTTAGGGCCAATAGTAGACCATATCCTAATGCAAAACGGAGTTCTATTTTAAAAACAACAGAATAATGAAAAGTCAAAATAATAGTTTCTTAGATAAAAAGATATTGATAGAGGCTATCAAAATGTCCTTTATCAAATTAAATCCGAATTTATTAATCAAAAATCCGGTTATCTTTATTGTTGCTATCGGAGCTTTACTTACAACCATCATTGTTTTGAAAGGAACGATAGACGGAGTATTCTCTACTTTCAACTTACAAATAGCAATATGGTTATGGATAACTGTTTTATTCGCTAATTTCTCGGAAGCTATTGCCGAAGGAAGAGGCAAAGCTCAGGCTGAGAGTCTGAAAGCCAATCGTTCCCGGACTAAAGCCCGCCTTCTGAAAGATGGAAGGGAAGAAATTGTAGCTGCCGAAAATTTGAAAAAAAATGATGTTGTAATCTGCGAAACCGGAGATATTATTCCATCCGATGGCGAAGTGATAGAAGGAATAGCAACCGTAGATGAGTCGGCAATAACAGGAGAATCAGCTCCTGTAATCAGAGAAAGCGGAGGTGACCGAAATGCAGTAACGGGAGGAACAAAGGTATTAAGCGATAAGATTATTATTAGAATAACTTCCGATGCCGGAAATACATTTATCGACAGGATGATCGCATTAGTGGAAGGAGCGAAACGGCAGAAAACACCAAACGAGATTGCCTTGACTATTTTACTTTCGGGACTTTCTATTGTTTTTCTTCTTGCAGTGGCCACACTACCTTCTTTTTTCGGTTATAGTCTACATGAATCAGGGCTACCGCAATCAAACAATTTGAGCTTGCCCGTACTAATTGCCCTTTTGGTCTGTCTCATTCCTACCACTATCGGAGGATTGCTGAGCGCAATTGGTATAAGTGGTATGGACAGACTTATGAAGCATAATGTAATAGCGACTAGCGGACGTGCAATAGAAGCCGCAGGTGATGTGGATGTGTTGTTGCTAGATAAAACAGGAACAATCACTTTGGGAAATCGTATGGCGACCAATTTTATTCCCGCCGAAGGTGTAAGCCTAAATGAAATAGCCAATGTGGCACAACTATCTTCTCTGAGTGATGAAACACCCGAAGGTCGTTCGATTGTCATTTTGGCTAAAGAGAAGTTTAATATTCGGGGGCGTGACCTTGCGGGAATAGAAGCGGAATTTATCCCTTTCACCGCACAAACCCGAATGAGTGGTGTAGATATAACTGTTGATGGCAAGATACAAAAAATAAGAAAAGGCTCTGTAGATGCGATACGTTCTTTCGTTTTTAATAATAACGGCTTCTTCCCTGAAGATATAAAACAGGAGTCAGATGAGTTGTCACAACAGGGAGCCACTCCTCTGATAGTAGCAAGGGATAACAAGGTGTTAGGTATTATACACCTGAAGGACATTGTGAAAGGGGGGATTAAAGAACGCTTTACCCAATTACGAAAAATGGGAATAAAAACAGTGATGATTACCGGAGATAACCCGTTAACCGCTGCCGCCATTGCAGCAGAAGCCGGAGTAGATGATTTTTTGGCTGAAGCAAAGCCGGAAGATAAACTTAGAAAGATAAGAGAAGAGCAATCCAACGGTCATCTGGTGGGAATGATCGGTGATGGCACAAATGATGCTCCTGCTCTTGCCCAATCGGATGTTGGCATAGCTATGAGTAGCGGCACACAGGCTGCACGGGAAGCCGGAAATATGGTCGATCTGGATAGCAACCCGACTAAGCTGATAGAGGTAGTCGAAGTAGGTAAACAATTGCTTATGACCCGCGGAGCGTTAACCACATTCAGTATAGCCAATGATGTAGCAAAATATTTTGCAATCATTCCGGCAATAGGTGTTACATTATATGCCGGAATATCAGGTAGAGGAGCTTTATCTGTATTGAATATTATGAGTTTGTCTTCTCCCGAAAATGCAATTTTAAGTGCAATTATATTCAATGCTCTTATAATTATATTTCTGATACCTCTGGCTCTGAAAGGAGTAAAATACAGAGCTGAATCACCATCCAAGTCTTTGCTACGTAATCTTTGTATTTATGGGCTTGGTGGTATTGCAACACCATTTATTGGAATCAAACTAATAGATATGTTATTACAAATATTCTGAACAAAAATGAAAAGTCAATTAATTATATCATTAAAAATATTGGGAATAATGACTCTACTTTTAGGCGTTATTTATCCTTTGTTCATAACCGGAATTGCTCAATTAACTTTTCCGTCAAAGGCAAATGGATCATTAATTGAAGTCAACGGTATATTGCGAGGTAGTGAACTAATTGGTCAAAAAACAGATACAGTGATCTATTTCAATCCCCGACCATCAGCGACAGATTATAATACGCTGGCATCGGGAGGTTCGAACCTCAGCCTGACAAGTAAGAAGCTATACGAACTTGTGCAATTGCGAAAAACAGACATCACAACAAAGAATAAATTATCTAATGAAACCATCGTCCCGGCAGATTTGTTATTCGCTTCAGCTAGTGGATTAGATCCGCATATCTCGCCCGAGGCAGCAAAGATACAAATACAACGTATATCTGAAGCCCGAGGGTTTTCGGAAGGACAAAAACAAAAACTAAATATGTTGGTAGATAAACTGACAGAGTCACCTCAATTTGGTATATTCGGATGCAAGAGAGTAAATGTTTTTATGCTAAATTTGGAACTGGATAAGTTGAAATGAAAATGGAAGAAAATCGTCCTGATCCTGATAAGCTTTTAACTTCGATAAATCAGGAAGAGGAAACCAAGAAACGTGGGAAGTTGAAGATATTTTTCGGAATGTCACCCGGTGTAGGCAAAACCTATTCGATGCTACAAACGGCACATATAGATTTGTCGAAAGGAGTTGATGTGGTGGTAGGATATATAGAGTCTCACAACCGACCGGAAACAAGCGCCCTATTAGAAGGTCTCGAAATTATCCCCCGTACAAAAATAGAATATAAAGGAACATCTCTTGAGGAGATGGATTTGGATGCCATTATTTTGAGACATCCTTATCTGGTTTTGGTAGATGAGCTTGCACATACCAATGCAGAAGGAAGCCGCCATGCAAAACGTTATCAGGA
This sequence comes from Dysgonomonas sp., assembly GCF_035323175.1. NCBI lineage: Bacteria > Pseudomonadati > Bacteroidota > Bacteroidia > Bacteroidales > Dysgonomonadaceae > Dysgonomonas > Dysgonomonas sp. The sequence goes on from NZ_DAOKYH010000022.1 coordinate 32,796, forward strand.
TATACAAGAGTTACTCGACAATGGTATAAATGTATATACTACTGTCAATATCCAACATCTGGAGAGTAGAAACGATACAGTAGCTCAGATAACAGGGGTAACCGTTAAAGAGACCATTCCGGACGAGCTGTTTGAAATGGCGGATGATGTGGAGTTGATAGACATTACCCCAAATGTTCTTCTCGACCGTTTGGCAGAAGGCAAGATATACGGATTACCGGAATCGAGAGAAGCCGCAAAAAACTTTTTCAGGAAAGGGAATATAACAGCATTGCGTGAGATGTCGCTTCGCCTTGTTGCCGACAGGGTAGATAAACAGCTTAAATCTTACATGCAGCAGAAACAAATAGCTGGTCCGTGGAAGTCGGGGTTGCATCTGCTGGTTCTTGTAGGGCCAAGTAAATCTTCTGCCAAGCTGATACGATGGGCAAAAAATTTATCATATACGATGGGTGCCGACCTCGTCGCTCTGCATGTGGAAAACACACAGGTATTAAATGAAGAGCAACAAGAACAATTGTCTAAAAATATTGATCTTGCCCGAGAGTTTGGTGCAGAAGTAATAATAACCTCAGGAAGCGATCTTGTTTCCACAACACTGGACATTGCACATAAAGAAAACATTACGCATATTATTATTGGTAAATCGGGCAAACAGAGTTTCTTTTCATCACTATTTTCACGTGACAACTTTGTAAATCGGTTACTGAAAGAAAGTGGAGAAATAGACATTTACGTTATAGAACCGGGGTTTGAAGCAAAACAATATAAAAGAAAGTTAGTTTCTTATCCGGATTTTTCATCCTCATACAAACATTACATCATAGCTTTTCTAGCCGTATTGGCTACTGTTTTGCTTTGCTTGCCTATTGTTAGGGAGACCGGCTATCAGTCGATATCTTTTATTCTGCTATTTGTAATCCTCATCCTATCCATGTTTTTCCGCTTAGGTCCTATCATGATGGCTTCGGCTGTAAGCGCAGTAGCATGGGATTTCTTTTTCATAACACCCCAATATACATTAAAGATAACTCAACCCGAGGATTTACTTGCTTTCTGTATGTTCTTTGCGGTAGCATTAGTGACGGGAACACTAACAGCCAAAGTAAGGAAGCAGGAACGATTGACACGCAAGAGAGCCGAGAAGACAAACGCTTTGTTTCACCTGACGAAACAACTTGCAAATGCAGAAAATACGAAAAAAATTTTAGAGGTTTCTAAAGAAGATATAAACAACTATTTTGGCGTAGATGCATATTTTCTCCTTCAAGATGGAGAAGGCAGATTAAAGAAAAAACAACAAAATGCGAAGCCGGGAGACTTTACGGAATCGGAATATAGTATTGCACAATGGGTTTTCAAACATTCGAAAAAGGCAGGAAAATACACTGACACTCTTTCTTTAAGTGAATATACTTTCTATCCTCTGAAAGGCATGAAAACGAAAGCGGGAGTTGTTGCGATAAAACCTAAAAAGAAATTTAACGGAGAGACTGAGCTATTTTGGGATACATTCCTTACACAGATATCGAATACGTTAGAGCATCATGATCTTGCTCAACAAGCAAAAAAAGCAAATCTGCTTGACGAATCAGATAAGTTGTACAAAACACTGTTCAACTCTATATCGCATGAGCTAAGGATTCCGATTGCTACAATTATGGGAGCATCGGACACTCTCCTAGCCGACTCACATCCCGAAAAAGTACGGAAGGAGCTATACAATGAAATACTAACAGCATCGGGACGACTGAACCGTCTGGTAGAGAATCTATTGAATATATCGCGTCTCGAAACAGGGAAGATAACATTGCATACCGATTGGTGCGACATGAATGATCTGTTTAACAAAGTAACAGATAATCTACGAGACGAACTGAAACCTTACCGCTTGGATATTGTTGTCCCGCAAACAATGCCTTTAGTCAAACTCGATTTCGGGTTAATGGAACAGGTATTGCATAATTTGGTTTACAATTCGTGTAAATACTCAACCCCTGGAACATCAATCCGATTAAAATCTTTCTATGATAATGAATATCTGATTATTCAGGAAATGGATCGGGGACCCGGTTTTCCTCCTGACACACTACCTTTTGTTTTCAATAAATTCTTCAAAACGGAACATAAAACAACAGGGGGATTAGGCTTGGGGCTATCTATTGCTAAAGGATTTGTGGAAGCTCATAAAGGAACAATAAGTGTAGAAAACAGGCAGAATGGAGGGGCACGTTTCACAATAAAAATACCGACAAAAATATCTTACATAAACGAATAAGCAGGATGAATACAGATACAATTCTGATTGTAGACGACGAAACTCAAATACGCCGCCTGTTGGAAATAACTCTTTCGGCAAGCGGATACAAAACGATAGAAGCAAGCACGGGTAAAGAGGGTCTTCTGATGGCGGCTTCATACCAACCCTCACTTATTATCCTCGATTTGGGCTTGCCTGATATCGACGGAATAGATGTGTTGAAAAATCTGAGAGAGTGGTTCTATAAGCCAATAATTATTTTATCTGTACGCAATTCGGAAGAAGATATTGTACATGCTCTCGATAAGGGAGCAAATGATTACCTCACAAAACCTTTTAGAACAGGAGAACTGCTTGCCCGCATACGAGCATCACTAAGACAGGGACAAACAGCAAACGACACTCCTATATTTCAGATCGGAGACCTCTCTGTTGATGTAGCAAACCACATTGCGAAGAAAAAAGATGAATTATTAGACCTAACGCCAACGGAATTCTCATTACTAAGTTTATTTGTTAAAAATCAAGGATGTGTACTCACCCATCAGTATATCCTCAAAGAAGTATGGGGATATGGTTATGTAGAGCAAACCCAATATCTGCGTGTGTTTGTTGCCCAATTGAGAAAAAAGATAGAAGATAATCCCACTAAACCTACTCTATTAGTTACCGAATCAGGTATAGGATATCGGTTCGGGTTATAAATATAAGCCCCGCCTTTACAACTACCACTATTCATTATTTAAATCATATTGTAAAATATCAAAATCATATTGTGTAATTTTTTGAAATTTCTATAATCTACTTTTGTGATGAATAGAAATTTTAAAACATGAATAACACTTTCAACTTTTTAGCTTTTGACTTGGGAGCAACTAGCGGACGTTCTATACTCGGAACGTTTGATAATGGAAAATTGGAATTGCGAGAGTTGACCCGGTTTGGCAATGATATATTACAGATACAAGGAAAGTACTACTGGAATATATATTCTATATACAACTCCATAAAGGAAGGCATGCGAGCAGCAGCATCTTTGGATATAGCAATTAATGCAATAGGCATAGATACATGGGGAGTCGACTTTGTCTATGTGGCCGAAGACGGAACAATATTGAATCTTCCTCGTTCTTACCGAGATCCATATACAGAAAGAAGTCCTGAAAAATACTTCAAACTCATCCCCAAAGAAGAAGTATATAAGCTTACCGGAATACAAATCATGAACTTTAACAGTCTATTCCAACTGTATGCTGCCAAGATGGAAAAATCGGCGGCATTACAATCTGCAAAAGAGATATTGTTTCTTCCCGATGCATTGTCTTATCTTTTGAGTGGAAACAAAGCCTGCGAATATACTATAGCTTCTACGTCTCAGTTTCTTAATCCGTTAACAAAAAAGATAGAAAATAAACTACTAGAAGCGATTGAAGTACATCCCTCTGTCATTCCTCCGCTAATAAAACCGGGGAAAGTAGTCGGATTGCTTCGAGACTCAATAGCTAAAGAGTGTGGATTAAATCCAATTCCGATAATTGCAGTAGCAGGTCATGACACTGCGTCTGCCATTGTTTCAATACCTGCAAAGAATAAAAAATTTGCATATATAAGTTCCGGCACATGGTCGTTGATGGGCATAGAAGTAGATGAGCCCATTATAAATGAGCAATCATATAAAATGAACTTCACAAACGAAGGTGGGGTTGAAGGTACAATTCGTTTTCTAAAAAACATCACAGGCATGTGGCTGCTGGAGCAATGCCGCAAAGAATGGGAACAGCTAGGGCGCACCTACATTTACGATGAGATTATAAAAATGGCAAAAACAGCAAAAGGCTTTCAATGCTTTGTTGATCCGGACGATGCCGTCTTTGCTAATCCGGAGAGTATGATAGAATCTATTATAAAATTCTGTACCGACACCGGACAAAGTACACCAAAAGAAGATGCTGAATTTATACGTTGTATTTTTGAAAGCCTTGCTTTAAAATATAAATATGTATTAAGTTGCCTTTGTGAATTATCTCCTCACACTATCGAAGTTCTGCATATTATAGGTGGCGGCTCACAAAATAAATTATTAAACCAGTTTACAGCTAATGCAACAGGTCTTCCCGTTGTGGCGGGCCCATACGAAGCTACAGCCATAGGAAATATAATGATGCAAGCGAAAGGATTGGGCTTGGTAAAGTCTCTTAAAGAAATAAGAACTATAATCAACGAGTCATTTACCCTTGAATCTTATGAACCACAAGACACTGAATTGTGGAATAACGCTTACGAAAAATTTTTGAAATTAATAGAAAAATAAAGAAGTGACCATGAAAAAAAATGAATTAGTATTAAAGTCTTTTGAAATAGCAAAAGAACGCTATTCGGAAATAGGCGTTGATGTAGAAGCTGCAATTAAGACATTACAAGATGTTGCAATCTCTATTCACTGTTGGCAGGCTGACGATGTAACGGGGTTTGAGAATCTGACAAATGTAGGAGGCGGCGGTATTCAGGCTACGGGAAATTATCCCGGTAAAGCTCGTAATATTGACGAGTTACGTTCCGATATTGAAAAAGTATTAACCCTAGTAGGAGGAAACCATCGTTTAAACTTACATGAGATATATGGCGAATTTGGCAATAAAGCAGTAGACAGAGATCAGGTCGAACCTTCTCATTTTACGGGTTGGATGCAATGGGCTACAGAAAATTCTTTAAAACTGGATTTCAACTCTACCTCATTCGGTCATCCTAAAAGCGGAGATTTAACACTTGCGAATCCTGACAAAGCTATTCGCGACTTCTGGATTGAACATACAAAGCGTTGTCGTGCTGTGGCTGAGGAAATGGGTAAGTTCCAAAACGATCCGTGTATAATGAACTTGTGGATACATGATGGTATGAAAGACCTGACAGTAAACCGCTACAAATATCGTCAGATATTGGAACAATCATTAGATGAGATCTTTGCGACAGAATATCTCAATATGAAAGATTGTCTAGAATCTAAACTTTTTGGTATTGCACTGGAAAGTTATACAGTAGGCTCTCATGATTTCTACCTGGGTTATGGAGCAAAGAAACAAAAAATAGTAACATTAGATACAGGTCACTTCCATCTTTCCGAAAATGTGGCAGACAAAATCTCATCATTACTATTATATACTCCCGAGATAATGCTACACGTAAGTCGTCCTATTCGCTGGGATTCGGATCATGTAGTTATACTGAATGATGATGTTATCGAACTGGCAAAAGAAATTATCCGGGCAGATGCATTGAATCGTGTACATATAGGTCTCGATTTCTTCGATGCATCTATCAACCGTATAGGCGCATACGTCATCGGCATACGAGCCACACAAAAAGCTCTATTACAAGCTTTGCTTGAGCCAATAGCAACATTACGGGACTACGAAGCCAACGGACAATATTTTGAACGTCTTGCACTTCTTGAAGAAGCTAAAGCTCTGCCTTGGAATGCTGTTTGGGACTATTTCTGTCTCAAGAATAACATCGCTGTAGGAGAAAACTATATTAGGGAAGTACAACAATATGAAAAAGATGTAACAGCTAAAAGGATATGAAAATATCTGTAAAGCGAAAAAAGCATTCTTAGTATGAATACAATAATAGGTTTGGTTATAATTGCAATAGGGAGCTTGGGGCAGTCCAGTTCTTATGTTCCGATCAATAAAGTAAAAAATTGGTCATGGGAGTGTTTTTGGCTGATACAAGGTATTTTTGCTTGGTTTGTTTTTCCTTTTGTCGGAGCACTCCTGGCGATGCCGGACGGGCTGTCCCTTTTCGATGTTTATTTACAGGAAAGCGTCGCTGTTTATAAATCTGTCGGCTATGGAATTCTTTGGGGAATTGGAGGTTTAACATTTGGTCTGAGTATGCGTTATCTGGGAATTGCTTTAGGGCAGTCTCTCGCTTTGGGTACATGTTCGGCATTCGGAACGTTAATTCCGGCTTTGCTCAAAGGGCAAGATCTGTTTAGTGGCGAAGGATTGGTTCTACTTACCGGAGTGAGTATTGCCATTGCAGGGATAGCCGTTATCGGGTATGCCGGTGCATTGAAGTCGAGCAACATGAGTGAGGATGAAAAGAAAAAAGCTGTAAAAGATTTTGCCTTAAAGAAAGGTTTACTCATTGCAATATTAGCCGGAGTAATGAGTGCCTGCTTCAATCTAGGACTCGAAGCCGGGGCACCTATTAAGGCTCACATCCTCTCATTGGGCTCAGAAAGCTTGTTGACTTTGAACCCCATTATATTACTTGTCACTATTGGAGGATTTGTTACAAATGCATGTTACTGCTTGTTCCAAAACTATAAGAATAAGAGTTTCAAAGATTATACGACAATCGCAGCATCCAACTGGATTAATAATCTTCTATTCTGCGCATTGGCAGGGCTATTATGGTATTCTCAGTTTTTCGGATTAGGAGTAGGACAAAGCTTCTTCGAGCCGGGAAGTGTTATGATGGCTTTTTCGTGGAGCATCCTGATGTCGCTCAATGTCTTGTTTAGTAATATTTGGGGTATCATACTCAAAGAATGGCAAGGTGTAAAGAAAAAGACGATTGTAATACTTGTAACAGGACTAGCGATTTTGATATTTTCGATAATTTATCCACAACTTTAAATAATAGAAAATGATTTTTAATATTAACGATAAGCTGAAAGAACAGCTTGATGAAGTAGCCGAAATTGCGGGTTATCTGTGGCAAAAAGGATGGGCAGAACGCAATGCCGGAAATATTTCAATAAATATAACTGATATTGTCGGAGATGAAAACAAAGACATACCGCCTTTGTCTAGTTTTCAGCTTCCTAAGAATATGATAGAATTGTCCGGTGACTTTTTCTACGTAACAGGAACAGGAAAACGAATGCGAGATGTGGCAAAAGACCCATTAAAAAATGGCTCTATCGTGAGAGTTTCAAAAGATGGCAACTCTTATGATGTTATCGCAGTAGAAAACGTAAAACCGACATCCGAGTTAGCCTCACATTTTTCTATTTTATCTTCATTCAAGAAACAAGGATCAAAGAACAGGTTGGTATTACATACTCATCCAACAGACCTTATTGCATTGTCTCACATTCCTGAGCTGAAAAGCAGCGAGGCTTTGAACGATCTATTATGGGGAATGCACCCTGAAACGTTTATCGTTGTACCTCGAGGTATAGGTCTTGTGCCTTACGAAGTACCCGGAACTACCGCTATAGCGCAGATAACACTTCCTGTACTCGATAAACATGATATTGTAATTTGGGAAAAGCATGGAGTATTTGCCGTGGGTGAGAATCTGACAGATACGTTCGATTTGATTGACACACTTTCGAAATCGGCACAGATATATGCATTTGCCAAAACTTGCGGATACACACCTGAGGGATTAACCAAAGAACAAATAAAAGGCCTGATAGAACCTTTTAATATACAGATTTGATACAGCTATAAGACTAATAATGAATCCATCCGGACTTTCTTACATAACAATATGAAAAAGAAAAATCTGGATGGATTCTATTTTAAGGGATAAAAAAATGATACAAGGATTATTATGACAGGTCGAAGGCTAAAACCCATTATTCGTTTTATCTTCCCATACTCCCTGAGTAAATCTTCTATGCTCTAAGGGAGTAATATTTGTTTTCTTTTTGAATGCAGTAAAAAAATACTCTTGATTTTCAAATCCCATCAGATAAGCGATTTCTTTCACAGGAATAGCGGTATTTGTCAATAGCTCTTTCGACTTTTGTATTTTTAGTTCCTGAATATATTGCAAAGGTGCAAATCCTGTGTATTCTTTAAAAACCTTACGAAAACTGGAATAGCTCATATTCAATTCGTTTGCAATATCCTTCGGTTTTATATCTCTGAAATTTTCAAGAATCAGTATTTTTGCTTTGTTTACGTGATTTATAACTTCGGAACCTTCATAGGAATAATTCTTATCTAAAGAATATGCCAACCCTAACAAGTGATTGACTATTCCAGCCAACATTTGTTGAAACCCTGATTTTTGTTCTGCTGCTATTTCAATTGCCTGTTTGTATAAAGCTACTATCTGATCGTTTAAGCCGACCTGAAAAATTGGTTTCTTTTGATTGAAAAATCCATTAGCAACCCTGTTATGAATATTTATTCCGTTAAAACCAATCCAATATTCGTCCCAACCGGTGTTCTTGTCCGGCATATAATTATGCCACTCTCCGGGAAACAGTAAAAATATAGTTCCGTCCTTTACCGATTGGAATTTTTTTGTTTCGATGCTATTAGAAATAAATTTGCCATTTCCTTTTGTTATATATAATAACTGATATTCATCCAGAATACGCCCCCTTTCTGTTGAAAACAAGTAGTGTGTAGGATGATTTCTTGGAGGGTATACCGTCTGAGGCGTAATAGACTGATACCCCACAGAATTAATTGTCAGGCCCCAAAGCTGGTCGCTTTCATTCACTATTAAATATTTCAGATGAATTGAATTTTTCATGTAATATCAAAAAAGAATAAGGCAAAGATTATGAGTACAAATTAAAAGCAAAACATTTAGATTGAGGCACATTTAAGTATGAATAATGGTAAAAATATCATTTCTTACAATCTATATATCAATTTGTCTAATGTATCAGAACCCCATGTATATAAATAAACCCTAAAAGTTGATAGCTTTTAGGGTTCTCTCGAATAATCGTGGTTTTTCAATTTACATTCAATTGCGCCTTAAATATTAACCTCCAACAACGGGCTGTTCCATCCTTTAATATCCAATTTTATATTATTGTTACTAATAGAGCCTTTATTTACCTTACATTCCAGGATTTTCTTTTGTCCGGGTAATATACTTATATAATTGTCGGACCAGAAAGCAGGGGTAATCATCACTCCTCTGTTATCCTTTAATTTCAGATTTACCATAAATGCTATTTTACCTGATGGATTCTTTATCTCTACAGTATAAATTATATTATCCTGCTCTTCTGACTTGTTTGTCTGAATATCTAACTCAACTGTTTTTAAAGTAGATAAACTCTTGAAATCCGCATAACTTTTAGCAGGAGTATGCACCCAGTCGGTTTTATCCCACAAATATTCATCTGGCTTAGAAGATAGGCAATAGAAATTATCAGCGACCACCTCACCTTGCTGATTCAATATTTCTAAAGCAAGAAATACATTTTCTTTTAGAGGGGCTAGTTGTAAAATATTGACAGATGTATTTGTTCTGATATCTAATGGTATTTCTTTTTTCTCTTTAACGGTAGAGTTTATATCAAACACCTGTACAATAGCCTTGTATCCGCTTATATCTTTTAGCTGTTCATTAACGGCATATATACTATTATTTCCATAATTATAGATTAGCTGAAGCGGTAGATTCGCTTTCTTCACAGAATAATAAGCAGCCGTAGGCACTTTGTAATAATCGTACATTTGCCAATACAAAGATGGCCATGCTGAGTTTAGCATCCATTGAACAATGCCTGTGGTTTTGCCTATATTTACTCTAAATGCTTCAAACATAGCTCGAGTGCCATCGTAATTGACAAGATTAGCCTTCATCAGATAATCTTCCAGATTTTTAGCCTGTCCGTATTTATTATTTATGACAGTTGTGAGTTCTTTCAACGAGTTCATTGCTGCAGTAGAGGTCGTACAATGGGAATTCCAAGTATCATTTAACGGCCACAATTTGTCTTCGGGTATAAATTTTTTAATCGATTCTAAAACGGGAAGTTGTGCTCCTATTCCTGTTTCGGTATTGTAGCCAAATGCACCGCCATAAAGAGTATCAATATACCAATAGTTTGGTCCCACATACTCATAAGGTCCGGCCATTTTAGTTCCTGTTTTTCCAGACAGTTCGCTTGTTCTTTCTTTTGCTGCACCTACATAGATTCTGTTATCTGATTCTTTCAAGAATGCTAAATATTTTTCTTCCAATTTTGGTATAGGAAGCATATCGCTTCCCGGCATCCAAGATATAATACTCGGATGATTGCGCAACCATAGTACTTGTGTGGCGAAGGATTCTGCTATAAGGTCGATTTCTTTATCAGTGAGTATGCAACCATACATTTCATCACATGGTTTTCCATAATATGCCTCCCACTCCCATTGGCAACTCCAACCTACAACAGCCATTATTCCGTATTTATCACACAAGTCATATATATTAGAGCTTGTACCCCAAAAACTTTCGAAGCGAATCATGTTCATATTCATGTCTTTGACATACTGCACCTGTATTTCGTTACTCTCAGGAGTATCGCGCAGGAATATATCGTCTGTCCATCCGGCTGCTTTTAGCAAAATGTTCTTTCCGTTTAGTTTAAAACCTCTATATCCTTCTTTTGTCAGATAAGATTCTATTTGACGTATACCAAAGGTTATATCTTCTCTGTCTGATACAGTATTATCTGTTTTAAATTTTAAGTCCAGATTGTAAAGTTCGGGGCTGCCCATATTATTGCACCACCAAAGTCGAGGATTTTTGATGTGTAACATTGCCGCCTCAACCGATGTTATCTTTACTTTTTTCTTTTCGTAAGGAGCCAAAGTAACCGAATAAGAAAATTCTTTCGATTCTATTTCTCCAACCAAATCTCCTGAAATTTCCTGATCTGTAAGATTTTCAACTTCAGTTTCTATTGTAAGCCACGCTTCCTCTAACGTTTCAGTATTTACCTCAGGTTTCACATATGTATTATTCAATCTTACATTGCCTGTTATAGATAGATATACATCCCTATATATTCCCATACTTTCGTCAGCCGGGCGAGGATTCCAATCGGCAAATCCTGTATTAGGATCTCCGGGGCGGGCTCTAAAAACTTCTACAGCTAAAACATTATTATCTGATTTTACATGTGGGGTTACATCAAAAGAGAAATGACGGTATGTTCCATATATAGAATCTTTTGAGGCTATTAATTCTCCATTCAACCAAATATTTGCATAATATGATATTCCATCGAAACAAAGAGATACATGCTGATTATTATTCAACTCAGGCAATGCAAATTCATTACGATACCAGAACGCTTTATCAAACTGGGTTTTATCTATATCTTTAATATTTGCTCCTACAAAAATATCAGGAAAAACTCCATTTGCAGTAAGAACACCCATCACCGTAGATGGAACTGTTGCTCTATACCAATTCTCTATCGACTGTTGAGAACTAGATACAAAGTCTCCTTTACCTTCTATGCTATCAGACGATTGAATATACCAGTTAGTAGCTAGATTAATTTTTTGATGTATATTCTCCTCTTGTTCACGGCAAGAGTTTGCCGAAAAAAGAAGACATAGTAATATAAATACTGATAATAGTTTTTTGTAAATCATGGCATTTGACTTGAGTAATTTATCTGTTTTTCTTAGTAGATGAAAATATACAGAAAATTGTAAATATTGAGAAAGAGAATGCAAGATTATATCTTGCATTCTTCTATCCCCAAAAACATTAAAATTGATTAGAAATTGGCTTTGTTCACATCCCACCAAATACGAGTTATAGGTAAATCTGGACCTCCTAATTTTTTAATTGCATCAGCAACTCCCTCTGCATTACCACTTACTTCTGATTCAGAGAATTCAACTCTACGGAATCCCGTTTCTGTTGGAACAGCACCTCCGCTCGTGTTATTAGTAATAGGGAATAATTTAGGATAGCCTGTGCGGCGATATTCAGCCCAAGCATTATATCCCTCAGGAAATCCGGCAATCCATTTTTGAGTAATAATTTTTTCTAGTTTAATCTCATTACTTGCAGCATCATCCCATTTTGGAGAAACTTTAGATACTGCCGGGCTACTTTCTGTAGCAGGTTGTAATTGATCCGTAAATGCCACCGGAAGCTTATCACTATTAAGGTAATCGCTAAGAGAAACTTTCCATTGACTGAAAGATTTTGTTATTCCTGATTCATAATAAGACTTGGCTGTACCACCTCCCATATTCCATCCTCTCAAGACACCCTCTGCACGAAGAAAATCTGCTTCTGCGGCAACCAGTAATATTGCAGGCATAGAGTTATCATTCATATGAATAGGAGGAGAAATCTTATAAAGCAATGGATCTCCACCAGGTACATACTTGTTCTCGGCCAAATTATGAATTCCCTGACGCATTCCTTTTATTTGACCAATATGTTCTCCTGCATTTACCGGTAAAGCATAGGCTTGTAAACGAGGGTCTTGATATCCGGATAAAATTGATTCGACATTAGCACTTATAGAGGTATCTCCCCATTTAGCAATTGCTGTAAGTGGATGAAAATATCCTTTTCCACTAATAGTAAAATTACCACTATTATCTTCTATCAAACCATATGCCGCTTTTACAGCTTTCTCTGCTTCTGTTTTAGCTAAATTAGGATCAGCTTTAACAATACGCATAGCTAAACGAAGATGTAATGTATTTGCATATTGTATCCATTTAACATAATCTCCTCCGTATGCCATATCAAATTTAGCAAAAGGTTTTGCAGTACGAGTCTCTTCTGCATTTACATATGCATTAAGTACTTGAACAGCTGTATCTAGATCTTTAAAGAAATTTTTATACAGTTCTTCAACAGAATCATATGTACCTCCTGTTTTTGAATCTCCATAAGTAGAGTAGATAACAGGTCCATATATATCAGATAAACGAGCCAATGCTGTTACCTTTAGTATTTTATTGATAGCATCAAAATGTCCATAAAAGTCATAATCTTTCTCCGACTCTTTTTTAACAATAAGGGTACTGGGCATCATATAAGCATATGTATAATCCCAAGCAGGATCACTCCATCCCGGCTTATAGGAATATGTTCTGTTATCACTTGTAACACCACCAAAGGCTGTTGCCGGGCATAGATAGCCAGAAAATATATCCGCGTTTAGATTCTGCATCACCTGAAAAGTCCAATCGGTTCCCCAACCCCAGTTAAAATTGCAATATATCATTTGTTGCATTCCCGGGAAATAAGCTCCTATTTGATTAAAATCATAGGAAAGTTGCTCCTCATCTATTCCTATTTTATTTTTATTGAGGTCATCAAAATTATCAGTACAGGACGGGATTAGTCCCAATAATAAAAGCCCGACAATTGTATGTTTTAATATCTTTTTCATATTTTCTAGATTTTAGAAGTCTAATTTTAAATTAAATCCAAATGATCTTAGCGATGGCATGCCAAAAACATCTATACCTTGCAAGTTATTTCCGGTAGATAAAGATGCATCGGGATCATACGATGCACTATTTTTAAAAAAGAATAAATTTTTTCCAACAAATGAAAGTTCACAGCCTCGTATAAATTTATTACCAAATAATTTTGCAGGAAATTTATAGCCAAAAGATAACTCTCTCAATCTTATATTCGTAGCACTTTCCACATAATATTCAGTAATACCACTACGTCCGCCAACAGCATCATAAAATCCTTTCACATCTTCAATTTTTTTACCATCAAAATTTACATAACCTATATTTCTGTCATCTCCTGTCCTTTTAGTCACACCATACAGATCAAGATCAGCTTGAGTAATTGATAATACATCGCCTCCAAAACGTCCATCTATAAGGAAATACAATGTGAAGTCTTTATATTTGAATGTATTACTCCAACCTAAATTGAATTTAGGGGCACTATTTGCTATTTTTTCAAAATCGCCTGTTGATGCATAAGGAAGATCTTTATCGTTATACAAGATATTCCCTTTATCGTCTCTAGCAAATGTTCTACCATATATATCACCAAAAGCTCCCCCTTTATATAAACGCATCTGATAGTTATTTGAATTTTGATCTCCAAACTTAAAGAAATCTAGATCTTCAGCAAGTTCTTTAACCTTATTACTATTCTTTGCGAAATTTACTGAAGTTTTCCAAAGAAAATCATTCGTCATTATCGGACTACCTCCTAATACTATTTCTATACCTTTATTTTCGATGTCTCCTGCATTAATGTAATAGTAGGAATAACCTGATCCTGAAGGTGCGGGCATCGTAAACAACTGATTTGTTGTATTAGTTTTGTAGAATGTAAAATCAAAATCAATTCGGTTATTCAAGAATTTCCATTCTGTACCAAACTCCCAGGATTTTGTCATCTCGGGTTTCAATTCAGTAAATGGGGCATAACCATTTTGAATTAGAGACCCACCAGCTCCTATCGAATTGATTGGATGACTAATATATGGAGGTAAACCATTTCCTACTTTAGCCCAAGAACCTCTGACTTTTCCAAAACTAATAAATTCTGGTAGCTTAACAGCTTCATTTATAACCCATGTCAAACCTACTGAAGGATAAAAGAAACCATTATCTACACTTTTGGTATATGCTAATGTGGAAGTCCAATCATTTCTAGCTGTAACATCAAGAAATAAACAATCTGCAAAACCTACTTGTCCTGCAAAAAAGATAGATTGCGATTGAGTATGTAAATCCTCTTCTGTAATATAACCTCCATTCAGGTCGATGTTTGCAACTGTAAATACATTGGGGAAGAACAAGGTACTCGGACGAGAGTCTAATCGAAGCGACTTATTTCGTTGATCTGTAACACTTGTACCTAAGGATGCAGATACTGAAAATTTATCATTTAATTTTTTCTGATAAGTCATTAATAAATCCGCATAAGTACTTAACATTGTTGCTTCGTAAGTTATATACCTACCATTTTCTCCAGCCAGATTGTTATGAGTCCCTACATACATCTTCTGATTATATTTATCTGATATATAATCAGCTGTACCTCTTGCCTGAATATTTAAATCTTTAGTTATCTTGTAATTTACAGATAGATTTGCAATAGTACGTAATCGAACATCTTCACTTGGGGTTTTATTCACTAACCAATAAGGATTCTGATCCATATCTGAAAATCCACCATACCAATTCTGTACATATAGGTTGCGACTTTCGTTAAAACGTTGATAATTATTTTTATAATAATCGAACGACTCGCCTCCCTGAACGCCACCTCTTGGGAAATGGTATAGACCGACCAATGGATTCATATAATATCCTCCTGGTGTAGACCCATTATTTAACCTTTGATATAATAAATTGATATTAGCGTCAAGCGTCAGTTTATCATCGAAAAAGTTTGCTGTTTCACGAAAGTTAAAGTTGTGTTTATTCAGAGTATTATTCTCAATAACTCCTTTACCATAAGTATTCGCATAAGAGAAATATGTCTGCATTTTTTCCGACCCAGAACTTAAAGCAATTGAGTTTATGGTTGTTATTCCAGTATTAAAGAATTCCCCCGTGTAGTCGGACTTTGAACCTTTTGTAATCTTATCTCCCCAACTCTTTTCTGCTCCGGTATAAGTATTCTGAAAATCAGGAATACCATAAGCTGCATTATCAAATGTTGTATTAGAGTTAAAGCTAATCGATGTACGTCCCACTTTTCCTTTCTTTGTTGTAATAACGATAACACCGTTAGCAGCCTGACTTCCGTAGAGAGCTGCGGCTGATGGCCCTTTCAGTATATTCATTGATTCAATATCATCTGGATTTAGATTAGATATACCATCACCTCCATCACGATTTCCGGCATCATTAGTACCACCAATGGAAGTAGAAGTTTGATCTGTAATTGCATTATTCATCGGAACACCATCAATTACATAAAGAGGCTGGTTATTTCCTGATGCGGAACGATTACCCCTAATAACAACTTTGGCTGAACCTCCTAATCCTGAAGCACTCCTATTAATTTGAACTCCTGCAGTTTTACCGGCAAGAGCTGTAATCATATTAGGATCCTTAGTCCTTGTCAGCTCATCACCTCCGACAACTTGAGTAGAATAAGTTAGAGATTTTTCTTTCTTTTTAATACCTAATGCTGTTACAACTACTTCATCAAGCACTTGAGAATCTTCCTTTAATGTAAAGTTCATTATTGTTTGTCCTTTCAATACGACTTCTTGTGGATGGTAACCAACATAAGTGATTACAAGAGTAGCATTTGCCGGAACTGTCAAGCTATAATCGCCATCTACCCCTGTCATCGTTCCATTTGTTGTGCCTTTTTCTGACACGCTGGCACCAATCAAAG
>NZ_DAOKYH010000040.1:0-5634 GCF_035323175.1 Dysgonomonas sp.
AAGACTTTGCATAATGATGCTTATGTGTAATTATGCATAAGCATCATTGCGTAGGTGGTTATTACTCAAAAGCCGATTCACTGATACTCTCGGCTTGTATTGATGGCAAACGCATTGAAACAATTGAAGTGTCAATCTCGCAATTAAAGGTTATTCAGTCGAGAGGAGTTTGCAATAAGAACACCAAGCACCACGATAGAATCATTCAACTTGTAGAGCAAAATATATCACTGATAGAAAATAGATTAGTAGCATGATGAAAGAAAATGTTTACATCTTATTTGTTGGCTTCCGAAAGTTAGGAGAGTTCAATTCTATTTTGGAAGCCAAGAAGTTTGCTCGAAGGAGTAATCTAGCAGGAGCTTTTAACCTTATTGGCGAGAATTATAGAGATAGTTGGTATGTATTTAAATCAGAGATTGAAGATGATGAAAATTAAAGATATTACAGGGAAGTCTATCGAAGTAACAAATTTGAATAAGGCTATCAAACAATGCAAATTATGCCGAAACAGTCCATTTCTGATGGATTCGGGGCATACAGTTGGAGAGAATCACACGTTTATGCTCCGACAACTCGAAGAACTGAAACGAAAATCAAAAACTTGACGGCGGAGAGAAATTTCCGCCACTTCTTTTTCCATGAGCAATTAGAGCTTCTATGCGGGAGAAAAAGAAGCAAAAAGCCGACAGAGGATATATATTATATCTTTCAATTTACACAAATTCTATTCCAGGTAATTTCATAAAACAACTATAATTTTTTTCGTACGTGCCATTTCTTGTAAATTGAGTATTACTAGCAGAAAAATAGACCTGCTTTTTTGCTCTGGTTACAGCAACATAAAATACACTTAGTTCTTCTAAAAATGCTTTTTCTATTTCCTTATTAATCAAAAACACACAATCTGTTCCACACTTGCATTTACTGCATAACCCAAACCAATTAGGGAACGAATCTTGTTCCATATCTGGTAATATCACATAATCCCACTCCAAGCCCTTAGCTGCATGAACTGTAGAAATTATAATTCGAGTATCTAAAAACTCCATATACTGTTTTATACCATTGTGCTCAAAAGTGTCCTTTATTAAGTTGATTTTATCTTCGTTAGAAAGAAATGAATAATCAAGGAATAAACGACTCCAAAATATTTCCAGTAACTCCAATAGTGCTTTTATAACAGGAGAATCTTTATCTACGTATATATCTCTAATTTTATCTATATGCTTTCGACCTAATTTCTTTGTAATCTTTGTACTTATTTTGAGGAACTCAATAAATTCATAAAGACATTTCCTGTTGAATTGCAAATACTCAGCATCATCATCAGTGAATAAGCCATAAAAGAAAGATATTTTGTTGTGGTCAAATGTTTTAATAATATGTTCGATATTTGGTCCTCTTTGCTTTGCTAATATTGCAACTTTAGAAGTTGGATACCGATACTGTATCTCTTGTGATTTTATTACCACCTCTAAAGCTTCTTTGACCTGATCTTCATAGATATTAAATTCTACTTTTGAATTTAAAGCATTGGGGTTCTGAAATGGAGTGATTGCATTTTGTCTAATTATTTTATCTAATTGGAGCATGTTTTCATTTGACGCAAATCTATAATTTCTATCTAATGAAATAAGTTTAAGTTTAAAATGGCTTTGGGCGCTACTTAATAAGTTTGGCACTGCACCTATGAAACCATAAATTCTTTGTAAGGAGTCCCCTAAAAAAAGGACATTTGATTTTTCCGAAATTAAATAGTCCAAAAGCCAATAGCTTAACAAATTTGTATCTTGAAACTCATCAACAAGTATAGTTGTGTAATAATTTTGGTAAAATGATAAAATACTTGGATGCTCTTGGAATAATTTAATGGTTAATGTTATAATCGCATTAAAAGGTATAGCTTCTTTTTGTAATATTTCTGCAATTACTACCGAGTTATATCCATTAATATTTTCCCTTAAATAAGTTCCTTTTATTTCTCTCACTGCAGAATTATAATTAGATAAAATATCAGCATCATTTATTGAAATGTTTTTGAATGACCGCATAATATTATCACTTCTGCTATCATCGACAGATTGTAATGTATCTAATTTAGATAAAGCTGGATGTAATATATATCCATATTTCTTCAATACGCTTCGGCAGAATCCATGATAATTAGATATATACGTTTTCTCTTTAATATTTATTTGTTTGTCAAATCCATCTAGCAGTTCGGGGATATTCTTAATAACATCTTTCTTTATTTTATAGGCAGCATTGACACTAAAGGTGAGTGCTAATAATCTTTTGGGTACAGGAATTTGCCCTATTGCAATCAAATATGCAATCCGGCTTACCATTGTATGAGTTTTACCATATCCAGCTGGAGCCTCAACTAAGAGACGTTTGTCTGGGGAAAAAATCACATTCAATTGCTTACTATCCCCTTGATGCTTTCCCTCTATTCGGGATTTAATAATAGATATTTCTTCTGGATTCATGAGCACAAACCTTTAGCATGTTCAATTAAGGAAATATAAATTTGTGGAATATCTTCTTTCTCAAATTTCATTCCTATTAGAAGACCTAAGGGTTGAGATTTATTAATAGAAAACCATGTTGAATAAAAAGCCTTCAAATTCACAATATCTGTATCGTCTATTTCAGAAAGCTTAAGATTTGTCGATACAGGTCCAGGTAAATAGTTGTACTTTTTATGCGCTCTTTTATTCAATGCAGCAGCATCCATTATCCTCTCCTCTCCTTCGGAATCAAATTCACTAACAATATCGTATAAAATGCTCTCTTTTCCTGCATCAACTAAAGTCATTAACTCTGCTTCAAAATCACGTTCTATAGTCTTCCACAAATTAGGGATTCCAGTTGGAGTTGAATCTCCATCACTGTCTTTGATACCAATGCAAGGTATTTCAAATTTTTCCGCTAACTGAATCAACTGCAAAACAGAATCTCCACCTGCTTGAATAATACAAATTCCATATTCATCTAAGTCTATATCACATTTTTGAGCGAAAAAAGGAAAACTACCATACTCCGAATCTCCCTCTACAAAAATTGCGCATCTGGCAAAAAAAGCCTCCTTAATAAAAGGAAAATGTAACAGTAGATGCTTTTCAAGCTGTTCTCCTAATGTCAGATTTATTCCAGATACAATTTTAGTATCATTATTGTCTTTATAAAGTCGTATTATTTGTCTAAAATCATTTAATATGATACTTGGAGAATGTGTTGCAACAATAATTTGCCCATCAAATTTATCAATATCAAAAAGTTCTTTTATTAATATGCTTAAATCTGGATCTTGATTATTAATGACCCTATTTAAATATTTTATTAATGAGCGTTGCATGTAAGGATGTAAATGAATTTCAGGCTCATCGAGACCTAAAACTACAGATATAGATTTACTGCCTGTTTCTTCATTGACAAAGACGCCTGTTTCTTTTCTTTGATCTGAAATCGTTTGAAGTTTATCTAATATTGAAAGTGTTACTAATAATAGAAATTGAATTCCATATCCGCATTTTGAAAGAGATATACCTTTACTATCTTGTAATGAAAACAATTTGGGGATTAGTTGTAAAACATCTCCTTCTAAAACAGCAGATATCTCATTGTCTTTAAAAGACTTTATTTTTCCAAGTTTAGCATTTACATCTGCCAACAAACCGCCTGTAAATTCAGTATCAATTAGGTTCTCCGAGCTAATGCTTTCTTCATTTGCTAAATAATCTTTTATCATTTTGGATAAGAAACGACCAACACCACGACTACTATCAAAATTAATTTCAGATATAGGATTCCTTAATGAATCATAATAGACGAAATTTAAACATTTTATAAGTGACGGAGAAATATAGGTTTCTGTTTCTAAGTGGTAAAACTCCATGTTCTCATCTGGAGATACTTGTCTACACACAATGTTTATATATGTATAATCGTCCAAATCAAATAGATCTTCGAAATGCCCAATCTCGTCAATAGCTAGTCTTATTCGGATATTAACAGTTATGGGTAATGCGGCGTCACTAAAGTCATCATAAGCGAAGCCTCTTCTGGTGAAAATAATATTCAATAGATTTAGGATATTTGATTTCCCTAAATTATTTTCTCCCACAATAAAATTACATGATTCCTCAAATACAATCGTTGCTGTATTAAAATTCCTGTAATTTTCAACAGAAAGTCCTTTTATTCTCATAATATTTAATTAAAAAATCTCTGCAAAAACACCCACAAAAAATACCTGATAGGGTCGCTCTCCAAATATTCACAACGACTTACCTCTAAAGTTACTTATTTATCGAGTCTTTTACACTTCCACTTATCCTATCTGCGTATTTATTTCTTTTCTGAAAGCTAACGGATCGGCTATATACGGATATGAGCTTGAAACACCACCCGTTGTTACAGTAATTGTTCCAAAATTAAATATCCTACCTAAGATACTTTGCTTGATGTGAAGACCTTCACATTTAGCCAATACCAAATCTACTGCTCTGCGACTGATAACACCTGTTTTTAGTATCACCCGTTTGTTAGTTACTGCATAAGAAGAACCTACTTTTATTAGTATTCTTGACAACAACGATACAATCCCGAAGAACAAAATCAGCAAACCTGCATAATGAGTCATGGCTGATATTTCTTTAGGACTTGATGCTAAAAAAGCACCTATAAGCAACAAAATAATCGGTTGAACGAATAGGAAAAAATGCAGTTTTGCAACATATTTTATTTCTTCCCCGGATAGTAGATTTTTCTGTATGTAATTCATAGGCTATTGATTTATTTCAAAGGTAGTTATTTTTGTTAATTTTCGATATTCGGGCAGAAATATTTCATCTATAATTTTAGCATTTTTCCTCTATAAGAAATCATCATTCAAGTGGTTAAACAAAACGTAGCACCAACCTGTCGGATTCAAATAACGTCTCCCTTTCCTTACTTCGTAATGCAAATGGCTGCCCGTTACTATTCCCGTACTACCGACACAAGCTATCTGTTGGGTAATACTTACCAGATCCTCCACATTGACCAATATCCAGCTTAAATGTGCATAGAATGAGCGGAAACCACCTGCATGTTGAATCTCTATATAATATCCGTACCCCGAATTATAACCTCTGCTAATCACTATTCCGTTACCTGTGGCATACACGGGAGTACCTTTTACTTGTGGAATATCAATTCCTCTATGGAAACTTCGTCTTTTATAACAAGGATGCTTCCGCATCCCGAACTCTGAAGAGATACGTTTTACTTTCTTTATCGGAAACATTACGGGATAGTCAGATAACTCATCAATGGTCATTTGTAAGGAATCAGCTATTTGCTCAAATGCTGTTATGCTATAAATCGGCTTCATACACTTTTTTATTTGTGATTTCCTGTTCAATAAATCGCACTGTTGTCCCGACACAGGCAAATGAAGTAAGGTCATCAAAAGCATTGTTATATATTTCATTGTCAAATCTGATATAGGACAAACGCCCAAAGAATCTTCGGACGTTTGTTTGATTGTTCACTATTCAATTTCTTCACCCCACAGTTCAACGTCTGTAGGAGCAGTTACATAAGCATAAATCATATTTACCCAAGTAACTATGTATGAGATTACCA
>NZ_DAOKYH010000023.1:0-40261 GCF_035323175.1 Dysgonomonas sp.
TACACCTGATAATGTATATAAACAGGTCAAAGAATATCTGAAGTAATATAAAAAACAAAAAACAATGACAATTACGATACAAGGAGATAAACCGATAGGATTGGCTAGCGATCATGCAGGATATTCTATAAAGCAATATATTATCAGCCTCTTTGATCAACAAGGAGTTAAATATATTGACTATGGAACTTATTCTACAGAAAGTACCGATTATTCTGACTATGGTCATAAATTGGGAACAGCTATCGACAATGGCGAATGTGATTTTGGTGTTGCTGTTTGTGGTACAGGCAATGGCATTAATATGACATTGAAC
Organism: Dysgonomonas sp.; assembly: GCF_035323175.1. NCBI lineage: Bacteria > Pseudomonadati > Bacteroidota > Bacteroidia > Bacteroidales > Dysgonomonadaceae > Dysgonomonas > Dysgonomonas sp. The sequence goes on from NZ_DAOKYH010000023.1 coordinate 317, forward strand.
AAGCATAAGAAAGTACGTAGCGCGCTTTGCTGGAATGTAGAAATAACTCAATTAGCAAGAGCTCACAATAATGCGAATGTACTTGCATTACCGGGAAGAATGATTTCTCCTGAGGAAGCTTCTCAAATGGTAGAAGCCTTCTTCAATACTCCTTTCGAAGGAGGAAGACATCAGAGACGCATCGACAAAATCCCTTGCATCTAATCTGGTTATTGTAAATAAAATAAATGGAGGCATTTCGTTAGAGTGCCTCTATTTTTTATATATTCTCAACTTCTATTTTGAGTAAATAGTCACATCGGCAAAAAGAGCATGCAACAATAAACTATTCTCGATATATACTCGAATCATACGCTAGATTTACTATTTTTGTGTATTGCTATTTATATAAATATAAACACTATGAAAGGAATTATTCTTGCCGGAGGAAGTGCTACACGACTTTTCCCACTCTCTAAAGCAATATCGAAACAGATAATGCCTGTGTACGACAAGCCAATGATTTATTATCCGCTATCAACACTGATGCTGGCAGGTATTCGGGAAATATTGGTTATATCTACACCTCGTGATCTCCCTATGTTCAGAGAACTACTCGGCACAGGGGAAGAACTCGGCATGAAATTCGAATATGTGATACAAGAGGTTCCGAATGGGCTTGCACAGGCTTTTGTTCTTGGAGAGAAATTCTTGGATGGTGAGCCGGGTTGCCTTATCCTCGGCGATAATATGTTTCATGGGCAAAACTTTTCGCAGATGCTAAAAAAAGCGGCCTCTATCGAAGTCGGAGCCTGTATATTCGGATACTACGTAAAAGATCCTCGTGCATACGGTGTTGTAGAGTTTGATGAGTCAAAAAAAGTGTTATCTCTGGAAGAAAAACCCGAAAAGCCAAAATCAAACTATGCTGTACCGGGACTATATTTTTATGATAAAACGGTAACAGAGAAAGCCAAAGCTTTAAAGCCATCGGCAAGAGGTGAGTATGAAATTACGGACCTAAATAAATGCTACTTGGAAGAAGGAACGTTAGAAGTACAATTGTTTGGTCGTGGTTTTGCATGGCTTGATACAGGAAATTGTGATAGCTTACTAGAGGCAGGAAACTACGTAGAAACAATACAGAATAGACAAGGTTTCTATGTTTCTTGTATCGAAGAAATTGCATGGCGCAACAAGTGGATTGATGATGATCAGCTGGCTGCCCTTGGGCAAAAACTAGACAAAACAGCTTACGGACAATATATCTTAAGTTTGGTCAAGTAAAAATCGTATAGAAAAAGAAACGCATAATATCAACAAGAAATAGTATACTGAAAAATGAAATTTACGGAACAATCCATCAAGGGAGTCTGGGTAATAGAGCCTAAAGTATTTAATGATGAGAGAGGATACTTTATGGAATCATATAAGAAAAATCTTTTCGATGAGCACATCGGTAAGATTGATTTTATTCAAGATAATGAATCTAAGTCTACTCGTGGAGTACTAAGAGGATTACATTATCAAATAGGAGAATATTCTCAGGCTAAATTAGTAAGGGCACTTAAAGGATCTGTTCTGGATGTTGTAGTTGATTTAAGGAAAAGCTCTCCTACTTTTGGACAATATCTGGCAGTAGAGCTAACAGATGAAAACAAAAAGCAACTATTTATGCCAAGAGGTATTGCTCATGGTTTTTTGGTGCTTAGTCAAGAAACGATTTTTTCTTACAAAGTAGATAACGTATATGCTCCTGCACATGAAGCGTCTCTACTATGGAGTGATCCATCGGTCGCTATCAACTGGGGAATAGATGAGAAAGAACTAATCTTATCACCCAAAGATAAAGCCGGAAAATTGTTATCCGAAGCTATTTTATTTGACTAAGAGTAAATGGCAAAAACAGTACGAAAAAGAACAATACGGAAAAGGGTAAACAGGAGAAAATCTAAAAAAAGTAATTTAAAGAAATACATCCTGTCAATGAGTATAGCTGTATGCTTAGGTATTGCAGCTTTCTTCGTTATTAAAGGATTTTTTGAAGAACCCGAATCTTTCGATTCTAGTAAATATTTTGTGAAAGGCATAGATGTTTCACATCATAATCCAATTCTTAATTGGGATAATGTAATGGAACAAGATATAACATTCGCTTATCTGAAATCGACAGAAGGGACGACACATGAAGACCGGAATTATCCTTTCAATTATGATCTGGCTCGAAAGTCTAATATAAAGGTAGGCTCATATCATTTCTATACGTTTGCCTTATCGGGAGAAGAACAGGCAAAACATTTTCTTAAAACAGCAAAATTTAATAGCGGAGACCTGATTCCTGCTATAGACGTGGAACATTCTCCGGCAAACCCGTATAGCAAAGACAAAGAATTTGTAGGTACTGTTGTCAAAGAGCTTAAAATAATGGAAAATAAGCTCTATGAACATTTTGGAGTTCATCCTATAATTTATACCAACAGAGATTGTTATAAACTATATATAAAAGGTAACTTTCCGAAGAATATTATATGGATGTGTGATCTACACAACGAGCCTTCAGACGATGTTAATAACTGGAAAATATGGCAATTTTCGCATAAAGGAGAATTACCGGGAGTAGACGGGCATGTTGATTTGAATTACTATCGATATACATTCAACGAGTTTAAAGAATTATTACTACCTTGAACACTCAAAATTAAGCTGATGAAGTATCTATATATTGCCATATTCGCCTGTTTCTTTTTTACATCTTGTTTTAAGGAAGATAAGTTCGAGAGCTCAAAGAAGGGAAACTTCGAGGCTCTTTGGCAAATTATGGATGAGCATTATTGCTTTTTTAATTATAAGGACGTAGATTGGAATGAAGTCTATAATCGTTATTCGCAACGTATAAGCGAAAACATGGATAACGATGCATTATTTGCTGTCTTAGGCGAAATGCTTGCGGAGGTACAGGATGGACACGTAAATCTAGTAGCCTCGCACAATGTAGCTCGTTATTGGAAATGGTTTGAAGATTATGCTGACAACTTTGACTCTAAGATACAAAAAAACTATCTCGGAACAGATTATGGTATTGCGGGAGGGCTTAAGTACAAGCTGTTGGATAATAATATAGGATATATATATTATGGTAGTTTCTCAAGTGGTATCGGCGAAGGAAATATCAATCAAGTGCTCGATCGGTTTGCACTATGTGATGGTATCATTCTCGATGTGAGAGATAATGGAGGAGGACTGATGTCCAATAGCGATAGACTGGCATCCCATTTCTTTAACGAAAAAACATTGGTTGGTTATATGAGACATAAAACTGGAAAAGGACACGATGACTTTTCCAAACCTTATGAAATATATGTAGAACCGACAAATGGTGTCAAGTACCAAAAGAAAGTGGTTATACTTACAAATCGTAGTTGCTACAGTGCAGCGAATGATTTTGTTAATGCTATGCGATATGCTCCCAATGCAACTATAGTTGGCGACAAAACCGGCGGAGGAAGTGGACTTCCATTTTCTTCAGAATTACCGAACGGTTGGTCTATACGTTTTTCTGCATCTCCTATCATGGATGCAGAAATGAATCAACTGGAATTTGGAATCGATCCCGACATTAAAATAGACATGACAGAAGCAGATATGGACAAGGGTATAGACACAATAATAGAAAAAGGGAAAGAAATAATTAAAAGCTCTAGCGAAAACCTATCTTTTTGAAATTAAAAAATCTAAATACAAACCAATTACAAAACATATAACGCCACACAGGTGTTATACAACATATAATAAAGATCAAAATGATTTATTAAAATATAAATATTTTGAAATTCATTTTGTATAACTTTGTATAAAGCAGAGATTTCATCTACAAACCTGTAAAACATTAATAATCATGCCTAAAGTAACAAAAGAAGCCGCCTTGAAATATCACAGAAGTGGGAGACCCGGAAAAATAGAGGTTGTACCTACTAAGCCGCATAGTACTCAAATGGATCTGTCTCTGGCATATTCTCCGGGTGTGGCAGAACCATGTCTCGAAATAGAAAAAGAACCTCAGTTGGCGTATGAATATACGACGAAAGGGAATCTGGTTGCTGTTATTTCTAATGGGACAGCAGTACTTGGGTTAGGCGATATTGGCGCACTTGCAGGCAAACCTGTAATGGAGGGCAAAGGGCTCTTATTTAAAATATTTGCAGGTATTGATGTTTTTGATATTGAGGTAGATGAAAAAGATCCTGAAAAATTCATCCAAACAGTCAAGGCAATTTCTCCTACTTTCGGGGGTATTAACCTTGAGGATATAAAAGCACCCGAATGTTTCGAAATAGAAAGAAGATTAAGAGAAGAACTTGATATTCCGGTAATGCATGACGACCAACATGGCACAGCAATCATTTCTGCAGCAGCTTTGATAAATGCATTGGATATAACGAATAAAGATATATCCAAAATAAAACTTGTAGTAAATGGAGCCGGAGCTTCTGCCATAGCATGTACAAATCTGTATATGAGATTTGGCGTGAAAAAAGAAAACATCATTATGTGCGATAGCAAAGGTGTAATCACTACCAAACGCCCTAACTTAACAGATACTAAAAAAGAATTTGCGATAGATAGCGATATTACAACGCTAGAACAGGCAATCGAAGGAGCAGATGTTTTCTTAGGATTATCTACTGCTGATATTCTTACAAAAGAAATGATACGGAAAATGAATAATAATCCGATAGTATTTGCTTTAGCGAATCCGAATCCTGAAATTTCGTACGAAGAAGCAATGGAATCACGCGATGATATTATTTTTGCTACCGGCCGTTCCGACTACCCCAATCAGGTAAATAATGTTTTGGGATTTCCATACATTTTCAGAGGCGCATTAGATGTAAGGGCTACTACGATAAACGAGGAAATGAAACTCGCTGCATCTAGAGCGATAGCTGACCTTGCAAAAGAGCTGGTTCCGGATGTTATTAATTCAGCCTATGAAATAAAGAAATTGACTTTTGGAAAAGACTATATTATCCCGAAACCGCTAGACCCAAGATTGTTAACATCAGTATCCACCGCCGTAGCCAAAGCCGCAATAGAGAGTGGAGTAGCTCAAAAGACAATCACCGACTGGGTAGAGTACCAAAACAGGATATCTGAAATGATGGGATACAGCAACAAGCTAATCCACCGTCTGACAGCTCTTGCCAAAAGCGAAAGAAAACGTGTTGTATATTGTGAAGGAAATCACGTTAATACTATAAAAGCTGCCATCATTGCGTATAAAGACAATCTGTGTGAACCTATTTTACTCGGTAGCGAAGAGCGAATACAGAATATAGCCAAAGAGAATGGACTTGACCTCAACGGAATAAAAATAATAAATCACAGAAATATATCTGAGGATGTACGCAGAGCACGCTATGCTCAGCTATTGAGCGAGAAGAAGTCGCGAGAAGGTATACGCTACCAAGAAGCATTCGAGAAAATGAGTGACCGTAACTACTTCGGAATGATGATGGTAGAGACTGGCGATGCTGATGCAGTTATCACAGGGATATATAGCCACTACCGTGAGTTTGCAAAAACAGCATTGGAAGTGATCGGATTAAAACCTCAGTATAAACATTTTGCAGCGATGCATATTGTACAAACAAAAAGAGGCCCTTATTTTCTTGCTGACACACTTATTAATCGTTGGCCGGAAGAAGATGTGTTGATCGAAATAGTAAAACTGGCACACGACACTGTACAATATTTCTCTACAGAGCCGGTGATTGCAATGCTTTCGTTTTCCAACTACGGTGCTGATGATAACGGAAGCCCTAAAAGTATAGCAAATGCAGTAAGATATTTTCATGACAATTATCCGGATTATAATATTGATGGAGAAATGCAGCTGAATTTTGCGATGAATAAAGAGCTAAGAGATAAAGCATTCCCATTCAACACTCTTAAAGGCAAGGATGTAAATACATTGATATTCCCCAATTTAAGCTCAGCCAATATATCCAGTAAGCTATTGATGGAGTTGGGTATTGCAGGTGAGAGCTTAGGTCCAATTCAGATGGGATTGCGCAAAGCTGTCCACTTTACTGATATAGAAAGTTCAGTAAGAGACATAGTCAACTTAACGGCCGTAGCTGTTGTAGATGCAATTGCAAACAGCCTACAAAATAAGTAAGTATGTTGCTTCGGGAAATATTGAAGGGTAAAAAGCTATATTATACTGATCATAAGAAAAAGAATGCAACTGACTTTAACTCCGGTACAAGATCCAGACATCGAGTTATTAAGCGAATGGTTACATAAGGATTATATCCTGCAATGGTACCATGATGCTGATGAATGGATTCATGAAATAGAAGAAAGAGAAGGAAGCTTTAACTTCTTATCTCACTATATTGTTCTTGAAAGTGATAAGCCAATTGGATTTTGTCAATTTTATGATTGCTTCGACGCCAAGGAAGATTGGTATTCGGTAGAGTTCCCAAACAAGATATATAGTATTGATTATTTAATTGGAGAAGAAAATTTTCTAAGGAGAGGATATGGCAAAGAAATTGTGAGAATTCTTACAAATAAAATAATCCGGGACAAAAATCCAGAGGCAATAATAGTTCAGCCGGAACAAGAAAATGTAGCGTCATGCAAAGCTCTTTTAGCGAACGGTTATATTTATGACTTAGATAATAATTATTACATACTACAATACTTATAAGTATTATTCAATTGAATGTGTAATAACTAAGGTTTATTTTTTAGTAAAGATTTCATGGAAATTGTTAGCTTTACACAAAACAAATCAATATGAATAAAAAGCATAAAGGAACTTGCTTATGTGGTAAAGTTGCATTTGAAATAATAGGGACTTTTGAACGTTTCTTCCTCTGTCATTGTGAATATTGTCGTAAAGATACAGGCTCTGCCCATGCTGCAAACTTATTTTCTACGACAGCTAAATTAATATGGTTATCAGGAGAAGACAACATTAAGACCTTTGATTTCGAATCATCAGGACATATTAAAAGTTTCTGCCTCGATTGCGGCTCTGCACTTCCAAATATTCAGATGCATGGAAGTTTGCTTGTTGTTCCCGCAGGCTGTCTTGACACAGATATTTCTATTGCTCCACAAGGTCATATATATTTTTCGCACAAGGCTAATTGGGATAATGATTTACACAAAATTCAAATATTTGAAGAGCTCCCATTATAAGTTATATAAGTCGTTCATAAAATATTAAGTACTTGTTTGGAAATAGAACAAAGAATCTAACTCTTTTTGTGATGATTGGAAAGATATTGTTAGATTTAAAGAATATTTTAAAAGATAGTTATGATAACCAAACAGAAAATTACAATATATTTAAAGTATCAAAATATAGATAACTTTGCTCGTATTGCTAATGCTAAAGAGAAAAAGATATTGGGAGATAAAGATTGGGCTCTTATCGAAAATTTAATACAAGATATCCATTTATTAAAAAACAATATGGTGTCTAGTGAAATGAGAGATAAAATAGAAAACAAAATCAAAGATTATACGGAAGACGAAAATGAACTTATCGAAAAACTAATTAATATAAAATTTTAACTCCCCCAATATTTCAGCATGAGAATTAGCTCTAGTGAGGCATATCTCCACTGTATCGAATTCTTTTGAGAAGATGGGATAAAAATCATTAGCGTTTAAATCTTAGTAGTTTTTAAGAGTCTTATCAATAAGTAATATTTATAAATTTGAAAGCCATGAAAAAACAATTATTACATTTCTTTTTATCATCGTTTACCTGAGTGGGTATGCACAAGACAGTAAAGTGTATAAAGGGAATTCTACATTTATGAGCGCGATAGTATACACAATCAAGGATGGCAAGGTATACAAAGGAAATTCCACATTTACAAGAGATATAGTATATACAATTAAAGATGGTAAGGTATACAAAGGAGACTCTACTTTTATGACCGATATAGTATACACAATTAAAGATGGTAAGGTATACAAAGGAAACTCTACTTTTATGACCGATATAGTATACACAATTAAAGATGGTAAGGTATACAAAGGAAACTCTACTTTTACAAGTGATATAATTAACACTATTGAGTAAATATAAAAAATCCCAATATCGTCCAATATTGGGATTTTTATGGGGTATAGTACCAAAGTATCGAGCTCTTTATGAGGATTGGACAGAAAGGTCAACTTTATTAAATCAACAGTTTTTTCATGAGAAATATAATATATGACTTTGTTCGTTTTGTAGGAGCCCGAATCAGATTTTACTTCCTTAAACTCATAGGGTTTCCTAAACCACTTAAATATTTAGAAGGTAATTCTAATGACTATGCAAATAAGATTAGCCACGGATGCATTAATACTATTATAGGTATTCCTATTGTATTTGGAGTTATTATAGGAATTGCTTACTTATATTTCACATACTTTAATTAAAATAAAATCCCCACACATTTCTGTATGAGGAGTTTTAAATTATTGTGGAGCATATCGGACTCGAACCGATCACCTTTAGACTGCCAGTCTAACGCTCTAGCCAGATGAGCTAATGCCCCCGATGAAAGCTGTGCAAATATATACAATTTTCGCTAATAATGCCAGATATATAAATAAAAAGAGAACTTATCTCTATTTAACTGTATACTGCGAGCAATATTCCACAGCAGACTTAATATCTTCCGGATTATCAAAATCCAGCTTATTTTCCTTAATATATTTCTTGATTTCTTCTTTGTGAGCTTTAAATAACTTTGCTAATGAGTCTGGTGAAGAAAAGCGCTTCTGTGTATTATTAATCTTTATATAATAGAAATTATCAGGCTTGTAATTAAACTTCTCGGAAACGTTCAGTGGAATAGCACGTCCTTCTTTATTAATTACACTTACACTCGTAATAGCACTTGTTGTAGATGTCATACCATAACCACTCGGTTTTCCCTCCGATACAGCTTTACATCTCCATTGTATATAAAAAATGAAGTTATTATAATTAATCCGTTCGTAGAATAAATTGCCTTTTATTTGCTCAAATATTCGCCCTTCAATATTGATATATGAAATATCCGAAGGATTGACTATCTCTAGTAAAGCATTATCCGAAGGTGAGAGGAAGAGCATCCTTTGATTTAAAGGATCATAATTAAGTTTTGCATATACAACTGCACCATTTTTATATACAGCTTTTCCATTTTTAAATTCATCGAATATATATACATTGTCTTCTTGAGCTTGCAGTTCCAATGATACAAAAAAGAGACTAAAGAATAATGATAGAAGAAGATATTTGTTTTTCATAACAGGCATTTATTTAAAGCTTTAACAAAGAAAATAAAGTATTTATTAATCTACAAATAATTCAGTATTTATTCTACTTAAACAGTGAAAGTCCTGATAGTTTCAGGACTTTCTTATATTATGTTATACAGAAAATTCAGATCAAATATCCACAACGAACTTTTTTAACTCTAAACTCAATAGAGGTTGGGGTACCGATTGCTTTATTTCCGAAATTATTATATCCAAAACTCTTTCTCTCAAAAATTCTTTACGAGTAACCAAGCTGATTTCTCTTACCGGCGAAATACCTTTCAGTGGACGCACATTCTTTTTTTGTTGTTCGGTAAGATCTTCTATTGCCATTTCGGGAATAATAGTAAGCCCGCTATTGTTATCTACAATATTGATCAGCGTGCTTATACTTCCTGCTTCGTACGAGAATAAAGAATGTGAGCTTTTACGCTTACGCATATTACAAATCCTCAATATTTGCCCTCTGAAACAATGAACTTCTTCAAGCAACCACAAACGGTTTATATTCAGATCATCTTCTTCCAGCTCTTTTTTTGCATAGAGTGACGTTTCGCGGGGAGAAACGTAAGCATAGAATCGTTCGTAATATATCGGATGTTCCGATATTTTGTCATTTTTCAGAGGTGTAGCCAATATAGCTCCATCTAAAGCCCCATTCAACAACTTCTCTATTATCTGACCGGTTGTAGTTTCTTCTATTACCAAAACAATATCATAACCATTTTCGTCATGAACCTTCATAAGTTTCGGCAATAAATAAGGCGCGATAGTAGGGATTATACCCAATTTAAACACTCCTTGTACTATTCCTTTTTCTTCTTGGATTATTTCTTTTATCTGCTTTACTTGCGATACAATGACACGAGCCTGATTTATGATCTGAATACCAATAACAGTTGGCTGAACAGGCAACTGACTACGATCAAATATTTTAACCCCCAGTTCATCTTCCAATTTCTGGATCATCATACTTAGGGTAGGCTGCGTTACAAAAGAGGCTTCAGCCGCTTTTGCAAAGTGGCGGTGATTGTCCACTGCAATAATATACTCTAGTTGCTGTATGTTCATATCTACGGTATTTAGTTAGTGTTAGTATTCTCTTTGTCCAAATATTGAAGAACCTACTCGTACTATAGTAGCTCCCTCCTCCACTGCTATTTCATAATCATCAGACATTCCCATAGAAATTTCGGAAAACGAATCAAAATCATGGAAATAATCTGCTTTAAGTTCATCATAGAATAGTTTCAGGCTACGAAACTCTGTTCTTATCAGGTCTACATTGTCCGTAAAGGTAGCCATACCCATTACCCCTCCAATATATGCATACTTCAACTGCTTCCAAAGACCTTCATCCAGCATCTGCCGACAAGTATCAAATGATAAGCCATATTTAGAGTCCTCTTCTGCAATATGAATTTCTAAAAGACAGCAAATACGCTTATTTACACTTGTTGCCTGCTTATCTATTTCTTGTAAAAGCTTCCAACTATCAACACTATGAATAGTATGAACATATGGAACGATTGCTTTCACTTTGTTTGTTTGAAGATGACCTATAAAGTGCCATTCTATATCTTGTGGCAACTTACTATGCTTCAGATCTACCTCTTGCATCCGACTTTCACCAAAAACCCGTTGACCGTTATCATAAAGTTTCTGTATAGCTTCTACAGGATGAAATTTAGATACAGCGACAAGTTTTACAGTTTCAGGTAAAGTCTCTTTTATTTTATGTAAGTTATCTGATATATTCATTTCAAGCCGGTAACACAATATAATTTATCAACCATAATTTTATGGCAAATCATACCAATACTACTTTCTTCTTTTCGTCTTCTGAATAAGGGAACACATCCATAATAGTAGTCTCGGATAATGAAGCAATAGTATAATCAGCCAAGGTTCCCTCCATGCCTTTTTCTACAACCTTCAGTGCTTCTTTTATATCAGAAGCCTGAGCTAGCATTTGTACTGCAGTTTTCTTTTCCGTTCCACTTTTTTCATCCAAACTAATAAACATTACTTTAGCTTTAAAAAAACGATCTCCATTATCATTAAAGAATAATTCAGACAATTTAGCTCTTTTAATATCTGCTATTGTAAATTCTCCCGATATATAAGGTTTTATTTCTTCAATTATACGGGCTTCCGCCTCGGTGAAAGATAGTGCATCTACTAAATATGGTTCAGTTACTTTTTTTTGCATACCATTTTCCAGTACTTTTTCGTAACTGACTTTGCATTCAAACCAATTGTGCATATAGTCTAGGTTATTGTTTTAATCTATAATTTATTGATACAAATATAAACAATTTAATTCATTATATCTATCAATTGATAAAAGTTCTCTATTGCTTAATTATGAGATTCTTCTATCACAAAAAAAGAAAATAAAGAACAAATCTATGCATATTTAAGCTATAAAAATCTATATTTCTCAAAAAATATTTAACCTCATCTTTTTTATTATTATTCAACTTATGAGATAGTAATAATAACATAAAGGCAGGATATTTTAAAATAATAAATTAATATATATGTTAGAATAAAGAGAGCTTTCTGTCTCAAAAAAAGCCTGCAATTACACTGCAGGCTTTCGTTTATTATTTAAATAATTTCTATATTATTCTCTGTCTTGATATTTATAATCGTTCAGCAGTTCTTGAAGACGTTTACGAGCAAAGAAAATACGACTCTTAACCGTACCTATTGGCAAACCTAATTGTTGAGCAATTTCTTCATATTTATAACCCGACACGTGCATTGTAAAAGGAACTTTATATTCGTCCGCAAAACTATTTATCACTTTTACTATTTCAGATACTGTATATGCGCCTTCCGGTGTATCAAAACCTGAATCTTGAGGTAAATTTAAATGATATAAATTTTCAGTTTGATCTATCATAGTCTGACTGCGAACTACACGACGATAGTTATTCACAAAAATATTATGCATGATAGTAAAAACCCAACCTTTGAAGTTTACGTTTTCATAATATTTCTCTTTGTTGTCTAAAGCACGTAATGTTGTTTCTTGCAACAAATCTTTCGCCTCTTCTCTATTGGATGTTAGAGTAAGTGCAAAGTTCAACATATTATTCTGCAAGTCTATTAACCTGTCTTCAAATCCTTTATAAGTGTTATTTAGTGTTGTCATTTTTTTGTAATTTTTAGTCGGCTAATGCAAATTAAGTAATCTTGTATGGCTTTTTAAGCCAAAATATAATAAAACAACGCTTTGTTTTATAATCTCTTTTCATTAATTCTTAAAACAAATATACTCTTTTTTTTCATCAACCAGAAAAAACTTTATAAAAATATACTTTTTTTCAGAAAAATAAGCAAAGACAAAACACATAAATAACTGATAATATGTATTCTCAAATATTATTTGAATATTAATATAAGTTATAAATTATTTCTATAAACTTCATTAATTAATCAAAATAAATCCAACATACTACGACAAATTGTCACTCAGATACTCTTTGGCATTTATTTTGTCTTAACAATACATAATTAACAAATATAACTGGTAAAATATTATACAACATGGAAAAAACTGGTAAAATTGGGGTTACGACCGAAAACATTTTCCCTATCATCAAGAAATTCTTATATAGTGATCATGAAATATTTCTTCGTGAATTAGTGTCTAATGCCGTAGATGCTACTCAAAAATTAAAGACATACGCATCGTTAGGAGAATTCAAAGGAGAGATGGGCAGTTTGTCGGTAAGCGTATCTATTGACAAAGATAAAGGCACTCTTACAATCTCAGATAAAGGTATTGGGATGACCGATGAAGAAATAGACAAGTACATCAATCAAATAGCATTTTCTTCAGCAAATGAGTTCCTCGATAAATACAAGAAAGACGCTAATTCTATTATTGGACATTTTGGATTAGGTTTTTATTCATCTTTCATGGTATCCAAGAAAGTTGAAATCATCACCAAGTCTTTCAAAGAAAATGCTCAAGCGGTAAAATGGAGTTGCGACGGATCTCCTGAATTTACGTTAGAAGCTGTAGAAAAAGCAGAAAGAGGGACTGACATTATTTTATATATAGATGATGAGAATAAAAACTTCCTCGAAAAAGCAGAAATAGACAAACTATTAAAAAAATACTGCCGCTTCTTACCTATCCCGGTAGTATTTGGGAAGAAAACAGAGTGGAAAGACGGCAAATCTGCAGAAACGGAAGAAGACAATGTTGTAAATGATACGAATCCCCTATGGACACGCAAACCTGCCGATCTGAAAGATGAAGATTATAAGAAATTCTACCAAGACTTATATCCTTTCTCTGACGAGCCGATGTTCTGGATACATCTAAATGTTGATTATCCGTTCAAGCTGACAGGAATATTATATTTCCCTCAAGTGAAGAGCAATATAGACCTCAATCGCAACAAGATACAATTATATAGCAACCAAGTATTTGTTACAGATTCTGTAGAAGGCATAGTTCCCGAATTCCTGACATTGATGCATGGGGTTTTAGATTCTCCGGACATTCCTCTTAACGTTTCTCGCTCGTATCTGCAAAGCGATCAGAATGTAAAAAAGATATCCAATCATATTACTAAAAAGGTTGCAGACAGGCTGGAAGAAATATTCAAAAATGACCGTAGTCAATTCGAAGACAAATGGGATAGTCTCAAGCTCTTTGTTGAGTATGGCATGCTTACCGACGAGAAATTCTACGACCGTGCTCAAAAGTTCTGTTTATTGAAGAACGTTGATGGTAAAGCATTCACATTTGAAGAATACAAAACACTTATATCTTCTGATCAAACAGATAAGGATGGTAACCTGATTTATCTATACACCAGCAACAAAGAAGAGCAATTCTCTTACATAAACACAGCGAAAGACAAAGGATATGATGTAATCTTATTTGACGGTCAACTAGATGTACACATGGCAGGACTGCTTGAACAGAAGTTTGAGAAGAGTCGCTTTGTTCGAGTAGACAGTGACACAGTGGACAATCTGATCTTGAAAGAAGACAGCAAAGAGATCAATCTAACTGATAAACAAAAGGAAGAGTTGAATGAAGCCTTTACTTCTCAACTACCGAAGATTGATAAAACTGAATTTACTGTCGACTACAAATCGTTGGACGAAAAGGCACAACCAATACAAATAACTCAGAATGAGTTTATGCGCCGTATGAAAGAAATGTCTGCTATGCAGTCGGGTATGGGATTTTATGGTGAGATGCCGAACAATTATAATCTTGTATTAAACATCGAGCATCCATTAATAAAAAAGATAATGGCTGATATAGATAACAAAGATAAAGAGGCGGTAAGTGCTTATGCTAATGAGAATAAAAATATCCGTCAATTGATAGATTTAGCTCTGCTGTCAAACGGTATGCTGAAAGGTGAAGCTTTGAGCAACTTTATCAAGAGAAATATGGAAAATATATAATCTACAGAATATATTAAACCAAACAGGTAATAGCGGAGCTTAATGTCACTAAATAAAGAAGACATTTTGCTTCGTTTATTTATTATAATAAATTTTCAAACCAAAGCTCACTTCCGTCCAAAATCTGCGGGAATCTCACCCCATTCATCAGTTTTCCATTTAAGGATTGTAGTTGTATAAGTATTTGTTTTAAGCCAGTTCTCGGCACGTTCTATCATGTAGAAAAGAGATTCATTCTCGGGAATTCGCTCCAGCTTGGTCTTACATTTCTTTTCTTTTACCCACTTTATTGCATTTACACTATCTGAATAAATTGGAATAGAAAAACCTTTCTGTTTCAACAAAGCCAAGCCGTGTACCAATGCGAGGAATTCTCCAATATTATTTGTCCCTTGCTCAAATGGTCCTTGTTTGAAAATCTCCTCCCCGGTCTTCACATATACTCCGCGATACTCCATCAAACCGGGATTGCCACTACAGGCGGCATCTACGGAAAGGCTATCTTTTATAATCTCGGGAATGTTATGTATCGAAACTTGCTTCTTTTTTTCAGCATTCTTACCTACATACAACCAAGGACTTTCATTGTAAGCTTTGTCAGCCTCTAGTTTTGAGGGAAATGATTTATAGATAGCACCATCATAACCTTCTACCTGAGCTTTACATTCTGCCCATGAAGAGTAAACCCCGGTCTTTACTCCATTCCACACCACATAAAAATTCTTCTTCGCCACCTTATTCCAACAGTATATATCACAAAAATATCCGTAAGCTGTACTTACAGATATTCTAAATCTTTTATTACTCTAATTACTTTTCGTTAAAAAAATCAGAAGCCTTTTTTCGAGCCTTATCTGTAAACTCATCAACCTTATCTACAAATTTTTCAGTATAACTTTGCGTATGCTTCGACACGTCTTCAAATAAATCTTTAGCCTTAGTTAAGAAATCTTCTGTTTTTCCTTTAAAGAATTTATCCCAGTCTATATCAAGACCTTCCTTGTCCATATAATCTTTGACTACAGAAACAGCTTTAACAGCCTGTTCGTATGTAAGCCCAACCTCATCTTGCAGTTTTTTTATCAAGTTTTCCATGATTATAATTTTTGATGGTTTTTATTTATAGAAAACAACAATCAGAGAGACAAAGTTCAGACTATAAAACACATACCAGTAGGCTAGAATCTGAATCCGAACGAAACAAAAAAGTTTCTATTTT
Source organism: Dysgonomonas sp. (assembly GCF_035323175.1). NCBI lineage: Bacteria > Pseudomonadati > Bacteroidota > Bacteroidia > Bacteroidales > Dysgonomonadaceae > Dysgonomonas > Dysgonomonas sp. The sequence continues at coordinate 16,284 of NZ_DAOKYH010000023.1, forward strand.
TTAATTCAGGACCGGTATAAGCAATATTGTAGAGCCCATATTCGTACCCTATGTTTATTGTATATATATCATACACCAGACCAACTTTCGCGTTCAAGCCATAATCGAACCTTCGCCATCGGTCAGGAGTAAATGATTCGAATTCGACCTCAGGAACCGTTGTAACAACAGGCTTCCCTATATTATCGGAAATCACTGTAACGCTGCTTGTTGTACCTGTCCCTTTATATCCATAAGCGGCATATAGTCCTCCATTAATATTAAATGCCCATGACTTCGTGAAATACAATTCATATCCCAAATTAAAAGGCATCTGTATATAATTGCCTGTGGCATTATAATATCCGTCATAGGTAGTTACAGAAATATCACCATTTTTCTCTACAGTATGAATATGTCTTTTCAATCCTTTCTTAGTAACAAACAACCCTGTTTGAAGCTGCATATTACTCCAGAATTTATAATTTACATTGAACCCGATATGAACTCCTACTTTGGCTTGCTTATATGTATTTTCATTCTTAATATCCATTCCAGCGAGGTTTAATCCCACATGTATATCCGAAGTGATACGTTTTTTAGGATACTGAGCATTTATAGTTCCAATACTGCAAACAAACAAAGATATAAGTAAAAATATTTTTAAGATTGTTTTCATAAAGTTAGTATAGCTAATGCAAAGTTAAGAGAATTAATCATATATTAAAGTAAACAAACTTCTTTCATCAAAAATTTCGTTACTCACTGCCAGTATTTGTTCTGCCGTCACAGCTTCTATTTTTTGAGCGGTTTCCGCCAATGTATTGAAGTGATTATGATGCAAAAAATTCTTCCCTAGGGCTAATGCCAGATTCTCATGATTGTCTCCCATCACTCCTATCTGCCCAATGAGTTGCTTCTTGGCTGTACTTAGTTGACCTGATGTAAGCTTCTCTTTTCTTAATCTATTTAATTCTTTATGCACCAAACTAATACACTTATCCACATTTTTCTTATCACAGCCAAAATAAATTGAAGTTATCCCCGTATCGGTATATGATGTTATCGACGAGTCTACGTTATATACATAGCCTCTTTTCTCTCGTAAAGAGATATTCAAACGGCTATTCATTCCCGGGCCACCCAAAAGGTTATTCAAAAGATTTAAGACTCTTCTATTGGGGTCACACAATGAATATGAACGTCCGCCAATCAGAACATGTGCCTGCGAAGTCTCTTTATCCTCCCTCTTATTTACTGATGAGATGTCAACCGGCTTTATCCGTTGTATATCTGATTTTATATCAGGAATAGCCGACAAATATTTCTCGGCATAATAAACAATCTTCTTAAAGTCTGTTCTTCCAAGTGAAAAAAACACCATATTGGAAGGATTATAGAATTTGTTCACGAAAGCCTTAGCCATCTGCCCATCAAAGTTCTGCAACAGCTCGGCACTTCCTAATATATTATGCCCTATCTGGGACTGATCAAAAACAAGGTTTTCGAATTCATCAAATATCAGTTCTGATGGACTATCTTCATACGAATGTATTTCGTCTATTATAACCTCTACTTCTTTTTCGATTTCCGATTGAGGAAAATTCGAATGAAAAGTAATGTCTGAAAGTAACTCTATCGCACGGCTAAAGTGTTGCTCAAGAAAGACTGAGTAAACAACCGTTTCTTCTTTATTAGTAAATGCATTGAGCTCTCCACCCACATTTTCCATACGGTTGATAATATGATACGCCCGTCTTTTATCCGTACCTTTAAACAGCATATGCTCTACAAAGTGAGCCATACCGTACTGATCGGGAGCTTCATCGCGTGTACCTGCATTGACTATAAAACCACAATAAGAAACATTACTTTCTATTGGTTTGTGCACAATACGAAGTCCGTTGGATAATGTATGAGTGAGATAATTTATCATTTCTTCATGTAAAACGCCCTTTCTTCAGGGCTTAATTTTTCTATTGAGTAACGCAACATCGTACGAGGCATCTCTTTACTATAACGATCGAGAAAATCAGTTAATTGCATTTTATCTCTCTTACCCATCTCTCTTAGCATCCACCCGATAGCTTTATGCATCAGATCGTGCTTATGATATAATAATCGTCGGGATAAATCTAAAATATCTTGATAATCGTTTCGACGGATAAATGCGAATGTGGCAATAATAGCAATACGTTGATCCCACAACAGAGAACTGTCTGCTAATTGATATAAGACTGACCTGTCTTTATCTACAAGATACTCTCCAACAATATCTTTTGCACTGAGATCTACCAAGTCCCAGTTATTGATACGATGTGTATGAGCCAAATAAAAATCTACAATCTCTTGTTTTCTTGTCTCGTCCTTTGTCTTTTTAAATAACTCTACGAGAATAAGCAAAGCGCACAGGCGACACTCATGATATTCATTATTGAGAAGTTTTGCTACCTCTGTAAAAGGAATATCTTTATATTTCTTAGCTACTTTTCGAGTATCAGGAACAACAACTCCCAGAAACTTGTCACCTTCTCCATATTGACCTTTCCCTGTTTTGAAAAAGTACGGGAGAAATTCCCGTTTTTCAGGAGTTGAATAAGCATTTAGCTCTTCTTGTATTTGTTTAGCTATCATTATATTCTCTATAAAAGGTGACAAAAGTGACAGATTCCAGGCTATTTTTCTCTGTCACTTTTCTAGTTCATAAAACAGCCTTGCATATATAATAAGATAAATATTGATCCTTTATATAAAGAGAAAACAGCTTATTTCAGTTTCCATTCGGCACCATCCTTGCCATCTTTGATTTCAAATCCGGCTTTAGCCAATTCGTTGCGAATCTGATCTGAAGTAGCCCAATCTTTATTTTCCTTTGCTTTTTGGCGAATCTCGAGCAATAAGTCCACAGCTTTACCAAACGCTTCATTATTACCACTGTTTGCACCTATTGCATCATTACGGATACCAAGTATGCCAAACAAAAAGATATCAAATACTTCTTTAAGCTCATTTATATCTTCCTGACTCAATGTTATATTACCGGCACTTGCAGAATTGATTGTTGTTCCGGCTTCACATAGATGCGCTATTACGATTGCCGAATTCAAATCATCATTCAATGCCTCATAACACTTGTTCCTAATATTTTTCACATCTACAGAAGATGTCGCTGAGACAGGAATTTTCTCTATACGTGCGTATGCATCATAAAGTCGTTCGAGGCTCTTTTCTGCAGCTTGCAAGGCTTCGTTACTGAAATCTACTGTACTACGATAATGCGCCTGTAAAATAAAGAAACGAATTGTCATAGGGCTATACGCCTGTACCAGCATTTTATGAGAGCCTGTAAAGAATTCATCCAGTGTAATGAAATTCCCTAGAGATTTACCCATTTTCTGCCCGCCGATAGTTATCATATTGTTATGCATCCAGTATCTTACTACCTGATGCTTTTCCATTGCCGTATTCTGAGCTATCTCGCATTCGTGATGAGGGAACATAAGATCGAGCCCACCACCATGTATATCAAATTCTCGGCCAAGATATTTTATACTCATTGTTGAACATTCGATGTGCCACCCGGGAAAACCATCACTCCAAGGCGAAGGCCAACGCATAATATGTTCGGGTGCAGCTTTTTTCCACAGAGCAAAGTCAACTCTACTTCTCTTCTCTTCCTGACCATCGAGCTCACGTGTAGTATTTAGCATTTCTTCGATATTGCGATGAGAAAGAATACCATAATCGTAATCCTTATTATATTTCTCTACATCAAAATAAACCGAGCCATTACTTTCGTATGCATATCCGGCTTTCAATATACCTTTGATTGCCTCTATCTGCTCTATGATATGCCCCGAAGCATGAGGCTCTATAGATGGAGACAGTACGTTCAAAGCATCCATTGCTTTATGATAACGATTTACATAATACTGAACAACTTCCATTGGTTCCAACTGCTCCAAACGTGCTTTTTTGGCTATTTTATCTTCACCCTCATCGGCATCGTTCTCCAAGTGCCCCACATCCGTGATATTACGAACGTAACGCACCTTATAACCTAAATGTGTGAGATAACGAAATAGTATATCGAATGTTATAGCAGGACGGGCATGTCCGAGATGGCCATCTCCGTATACGGTTGGTCCACAAACATACATCCCCACATGCGGTGCATGAAGCGGTTCGAATACTTCCTTTTTTCGTGTCAGAGTATTGTAAACCAATAATTTTTGTTCCATAAACAGTCTGTAATTTTTTTAGCAATACAAAAGTAAGAAAATTATATAGAAGTAAGGAGGTTACACACCGAATATTAAGTGTGTAACCAAACCTATGTATTATTAAATATTTAGGGGTTATAGGTTTCTTTATTCCTATTACCGAAAACTCAATTTATATTCAATTGTTTGATTCCATCTGAAATTGCTCCGGTATAGTATCCATAATTTCAAAAAGTTCATCAACGGACTCTGTTCGCAACATAGCTACTCTTATTTTTTTAAAATCGGGCAATCCTTTAAATAATGAGCTTGCAGCCAAATGACGCCGACTGTGAATAATTCCGCCACGTTCCCCTGAATGAGCAACATTTTTGCGGATCATCTCTTTTAGAACATCCAAATACCATTCGAATTCTTTCTTCGGAAGCGTTTCACCGGTTCTCAAATAATGCTTCACCTCTTCAAATATCCACGGACTGCCGATACTCCCCCGCCCTATCATTACGGCATCTACTCCTGTTTCGTCGAAGCGGCGTTTGCATGTTTCGGGACTAGTTACATCCCCATTACCTACTATCGGAATATGTATACGAGGGTTATTTTTCACATCGCCGATCAACTCCCAATCAGCCTCTCCTGTGTACATCTGTGAGCGTGTGCGTCCATGTATTGTCAAGGCTTGTATTCCTACGTCTTGCAATTGCTCTGCCAGCTCCACAATAATCTTCGACTCATGATCCCAACCTAAACGAGTTTTTACTGTTACAGGGATTTTTACGGCTTTTACCACTGCAGCAGTTATTTCAACCATCAGTTCGGGGGTTTTCATCATACCCGAACCGGCACCCTTGCCTGCCACTTTCTTTACCGGACAACCAAAGTTTATATCCAAAATATTCGGATTGGCTTCTTCACAGATTTTTGCAGCTTCCACCATCGCATCTACTTCCCGTCCGTATATCTGTATAGCCACAGGACGCTCTTCTTCACTGATGGTGAGCTTGGCCTGAGTTTTATTCACATGACGAATAAGTGCATCGCTGGATACAAACTCGGTATATACCATATCTGCCCCAAATTGCTTGCACATAAGACGAAATCCCATATCTGTTACATCTTCCATAGGTGCAAGAAAGACAGGGTTTTCAGAGAATTTTATATTGCCTATTTTCATTATATTATAGTGTAGATTCTTATAGATATTTATTAAATATCGGGCACAAAGATAAGTATCTTTTATCAGAAGATAAAAAGATAGAATTGATCTTAACTATATTATAAACGCTGAGGAAATGAATATAAAAAGAATATAGTAAACAAAAACGAAGCATCAATCTGTTTTTGTAGCACGTAGCATTTCTCTTTTTCCGGGAGGTCCGGGAAGTCTTTCAGTTTTGTAGCCTGCTTGTTGTAACATTCTACGCACAACTCCTTTAGCACAATAAGTAACTAATATCCCATTCCGGGCAGTAACAGAATACAACGAATCAAAGATTGATTGCGTCCATATTTCGGGCTGCTTATCGGGAGCAAATGCATCGAAGTAAATGAGATCGAAAGAAGATCTTAGTGAAGAGAAATCAAACTTTGTAAAATCACATTCTATCTTCGACAAATAAAACTCAGGTAAAATTTGAACTTCTTTATTCCAATCAACATCATGCAGCTTATTATATAATATCTTTGCTTGCTCCGAATGATTATCCGAATAATTCAACTCACTGATAATTGATTTAGGCAAAGGGTATAACTCTAAGCCTGTGTAATGAATAACTCTTTCGGTATTGGTTACATCCAATGCTGTAAGAAAAGCATTTAAACCTGTTCCGAAACCAATTTCAAGAATATTGACACTATCTTTTTTGCAATGATGCAATCCTGTGTTAATAAATACGTGGGTTGATTCTTGTATAGCTCCATTTACCGAATGATAGTGTTCATTCAGGTCGGACATGAAAAGAGTGTGAGACCCATCAGCGGTTAATTCTATTTTGGGTTTCACACTCATTTCTTTTGTGTCTAATTATCACTTTTTTTCAATTAAAGCAACGGCGTATGCGGCAAAACCTTCCTCACGGCCTACAAACCCCATTTTTTCTGAAGTTGTTGCTTTTATCGATATATCATCTACCGAGATGTCTAAAATCTCAGCCATCACTTTCTGCATCTGAGGTATATGAGGATTTATTTTAGGACGTTCGGCACAGATAGTTGCATCTATATTGCCTATACTATATCCTTTCTCGGTTATCACCTCTAATGTTTTTTTCAATAAGATTTTACTGTCTATATCTTTATACTCCCCGGCTGTATCAGGAAAATGAAAACCTATATCACGTAAATTTGCCGCACCTAGAATAGCATCGCAAATAGCATGTATAAGCACATCAGCATCGGAGTGTCCTAATAGTCCCTGACTATGTTCTATCTTGATTCCACCTAACCACAAATCTCTATTATCAGCAAGGCGATGCACATCATAGCCAAAACCTACCCTTATCTTCATTATATCAAATAACTTTATCTACGAAACAATAATTACTTAAATAAATTTTTCATTGCATCAATATCAAAACCTAGAGAAAAACGCAATGTTTGGTCTAATGGATTTTGTTGAGCCGTAGCCAACAGATATGCTACATCCAGTTGGAATGCACTTAGCTTAAATCCTGCACCAAAAGAAAGATACTGACGATTACCTTTCATCTTGTTTTCGTGGAAGTAACCGGTACGTAAACGAAATTTATCATTATAATCATATTCTGCACCAAGCGACCATGCGATCTCTTTCATTTCTTCCGAGAATCCACCGGGAGCATCACCAAATGATTTGAAGATACCCGCTATCGGGTTAATATCTCGATAATCTGCCATGCGTTTACTGAATTCATCATTGGTTTCCCCTTCTTTTTTAACAGGAGGAGTTGGAACCAAATACTTGTTCAAGTCTGCACTGAATGATATTGTACTCACCTCGTTGATTGGATACATAAGAGAAGCACCTAAACGCAGATTGGTTGGTAAGAACTCGTTTCGAGAATCTCCGTTTGTAGAAATTTTCGTACCAATATTAGAGATATTGAAACCAAAACTTAGCAGACTTTCTGAGCTCCCTGTACGGATATAAGATTCGTTATAACCCGAAATATCTGCGGCAAAAGCATTACCTACTGAAGTTTCTTCAGAAGCTCCTGTATAATCGGCACGGATATAACGCACAGTTACAGCTCCGGAAAAAGTCTCTGTCAGTTTACGGGAATATGCTAAGTCGATAGCCAACTCGTTCGGACTTAATACAACACCATTGAAGTCATTTAAATCTGTTACAACCTTCACATCTCCGATAGAGAAGTAACGGATAGATGCACTTAATGCCTGATTATTTTCATTTCCTAATTTATAGTAACCAACACCATAAACTAGTGCTATATCATTAATAATCTTTCTCAACCATGGAGTATATGATATTCCAAAACCTGCCTTACTTGGGCTAAATGCATATTTAGCAGCATTCCAATGTTGGGAATACACATCCGGTGCTGTAGCCACTCCGGCATCTCCCATCCCACCTGCACGGGCATCAGGAGCTATATTTAATGACGGCATAGCCGTTTGTATCGGATTCACGTCATCTTGTGCATACGCGCCTAATGCAAGTAATGCAAAAATATTTACAAATAAGATTTTTCTCAAAAGACTCTTCATTTATTCTACTATTTAAGTAATTAATTTATTTGCTAAGGTTTAATTATAGTTTGTTCGGATTTCTTATTTAATTATTCAGTATGTATAGATAACAATTTTTTATAATATTTATTGTTATGTAGTATAAATTTAACATTCTAATTTATCAGCAAATAAATATTTCCAACAATTTCTCTCCTTCTATTTCTCCTGATAAATGATTTCCTATTTGCACCTTCCCTACTCCGGCGGGTGTGCCTGTAAAGATTAAATCGCCGGTTTTGAGCGTAAAAAACCGACTGGCGTATGCAATTATTTTATCTATCGGGTGTATCATTTCGGTAGTGTTAGCCGATTGCACCGTCTTACCATCAATAGACAAACTGAAATTCAAATCATCCATCTGTTTGTCCCATTTACCTTTCGATACAAACTGTCCTACCGCAGCCGAGTTATCAAAGGCTTTGGCTATTTCCCAAGGAAGTCCTTTTTTCTTAAGTTCAGATTGTATATCTCTTGCCGTAAAGTCGATACCAAGAGTAACTTCTTCGTAATACCGATGAGCAAATCGTTCTGCTATATTTTTACCCATCTTACTTATCTTAACTACAACTTCAGCCTCGTAGTGTATATCGGCAGAGAAATCGGGAATATAGAAATCTTTCTTATCACCCGAAAGCAAAGATGTATCGGGTTTCATAAAAAGAACAGGATCATCGTCGCTATTCGATAATGCCCTGTTCATTTCTTTATTATGTGATTGATAATTTTGCCCTACGCAAATAATTTTCATCTTTTTGCTGTATAAAAAATATACAACAAAGATACACAAGTTTTTATTTCTTTTTATGAATTCCGCCAAACATTTGCCTCAAGCGCATTGTAATTACACCAATGACACCTTCAGCAAAAATACCGGAGCTCATTTTTGAAGTACCCAACATCCGATTAACAAAAATAATAGATACCTCTTTTATATTAAATTTGAGACAATGTGCCGTATACTTCATTTCCACTTGGAAAGCATATCCTTTGAAGCGAATATTCTCCAAATCAATAGTTTCTAGAACTGCACGCCGATAACAAACAAATCCGGCTGTAGAGTCATGTACCTTCATGCCCGTAATAAAACGCACATATCTGGAAGCAAAATAAGACATCAAGACCCTTCCCATAGGCCAGTTTACAACGTTTACGCCACTACAATAGCGTGAGCCTACCGCTAGATCGGCTCCTTGATTAACACATGCCTCATACAAGCGGAGAAGATCGTTCGGATTGTGAGAAAAATCAGCATCCATCTCATACACATACTCATAACTGCGTCCTAAAGCCCATTTAAACCCTGCGATATACGCCGTTCCAAGACCAAGTTTACCGGCTCTTTCCACAAGATGTAACCTTTCGGGAAACTCTGTTTGAAGCCTCTTTACAATAGAAGCGGTTCCATCAGGAGAACCATCGTCTATAATCAGAATATCGAACTCTTTTGGTAGATCGAACACTGCCCTTGTGATGGCCTCTATATTCTCCTTTTCGTTATAAGTCGGGATGATAACTATTGAATCTGACATTTCCTACAATATATTAAGTTACAAATGTAGCATTTTAAGTATTGATAAATAAAAATTTGCCCGACAAAAAAAACTAAAATATTACGATATCCATTTCGCAAAAAGAACTTTTTCAATGAGATTAAAAAAAATTAATACCTCTTTATGGAATTTCAGAGACTTTAATATCTATTAAGTAGAAAAAGACAAGATTAAGTAACAATTTAAAACATACAGTTATGAAAAATGCAGTAAACCTAAACTCAACAGAATGGTGTGACATAGTTTTTGAAGGGAGAAACAAATCATACGGAGCATTCGCCTTAAGGCAATCTTCTTGGAAACGACACATTCTTGCTTTCGCAATCATCTTATTGTTTGTAGGTTTTGTAACAGCCCTACCGTTAATCATCAGTACTGTAAAAGCTGCAACAGGTCTACAGCCGGATAATATAACAGATAAATATACAATGGTAGTTATTGATCAGCCATTAAACAAAGTGGATGAGATTGAAAAACCACCAATTCCAGAACCACCTAAATTTATACAAATGACGAAGTTTGTTCCACCAACAATTGTAGATGACTATAAAGTCAATAATGAAGAAGAGATGGTGACAATGGAAGAGGTTGCAAAAGGCAAAGACGCCATTGGAAAACACAAGGTAGAAAATGGTTCTACTGACCCTGATGCTGTCCGAAAAGATATAGAAAGCATAATGACACCAACGGCTAAGGGAGGAACAGAAAAGAAACCCGAGACATTTATTGCAGTAGAAATCATGCCCCAATTCCCTGGTGGTGAATCCGAAATGTATAAATTTATAAGTGCCAACCTTAAATACCCCGTTGTAGATCAAGAGATAGGAACACAGGGACGTGTTATAGTAAGATTCGTTGTTAGTAAAACCGGTGAAATATCCAACTTGGAATTATTAAAAGGTATTAGTCCAACATGCGACAAGGAAGCAATGAGAGTTATAAAAAGTATGCCAAAATGGATTCCTGGGAAGCAAAGCGGAAATCCTGTTCAGGTATATTTCACAATTCCGATTGTATTCAAACTGAAACAATAGAAGTACTCTGCCCAAGAAGGCTGTATAGCGTTTTTACCTTATCCGATATTGATTTCTCTTCGATCAGGATGACAAAGGACAAGAAAAACACTATTACAGCCTTCTTATTGTTTCTCGGTAAGGTATTTCCAAAAACGTTTTGGCATGTGCTGTCGATGCAGTTTTCGATTTATACGTTCTTTTATGGTCATCGACTTAAAATAACCTTTCCACAACTCTTGAAATAACTTTTCGTCTTCGGCCATCAACTTTTCATCTAATTTTCCGCCCAGCAAATGTTCATCATTATCAAGGGTAATCTCTACCATTGTATTCAGATCATAGTAATACCCATATTTTCTTTTCATATCATAGATAACCCATTTTTGATCCGAAAAGCGATCTTTGAAATGACCAATAGCCAAAGGAAGAGCATTATATCGGGGAAATACAGGTGCAAAGAATATATCGTCAGCAGCTTTTTGAAAACGCACAAACTGTTTCAGATAGAGTTCCTCGTGGGACACTTTCCTAGCCAGTTGGCTCATCTGCAAAACATCGCTATCTGCAAAATTCGTTTCTATAGAGATTTTATTATCAAGCGCTTTACGAATATAACGGAACATAAGATCGTCACTTCCTTCTTCCTCCGAAAGCCAAACATAGGTAAGCATGTTGCATGCTCCTTTCGATAGTTTATTTTCTAATCCTTTCCAAACCCGAGTAGCTTTGTCTTCTTGCGTAACCACCGTATAGCTATCATCCATAAACATGGGAGCAATATCTCCTTCTGCCAGTAATCTGTCGGGAAATACTTTTCGGCTATATGCATCAAAGATGGCGGTCAATAAGCCTTCGAATGTTTTATCGTAAAAAAACACTATCATCAGTCGGGGAATATTATAGACAACTGGCTATCATCACCTTTTCGCTTTTTAGGTTCAGTAAGGATTTTGCGAACATACTCCGGCGTAGCTTCGTTGACTGTATACATGGGCAGCTCGTTGCAAGTAATAAAATACTGCGCTTTCTTCATCACCACTCCAATCTTTTTAAGATGTGAGGCATTCAATCTACCATGCCGACGCGAAGTTACAATATACTGGGCTGACTTAACCCCAATACCGGGCACACGAAGAATCATTACATAGTCGGCTTTGTTAATATCCACCGGAAACATCTCGGGATGCCGCAGTGCCCATGCCAATTTCGGGTCTATCTCGAGATCAAGATCAGGATATGCATCGTCTACGATTTCGTCAGCTCTATACTGATAAAAACGCATCAGCCAGTCGGCCTGATATAAGCGATTTTCCCTCACCAATGGCGCCTGCGTTAGTGCTGGCAAACGAGTATCATAGCTGTTTACCGGAATAAAGCCCGAGTAGTATACACGCCTCATCTGCGTTTGTTGATAAAGGATGGAAGACACGCGCAAGATATCCTTATCCCGCTCATTGGTTGCACCTACTATCATTTGCGTACTCTGTCCGGCAGGAACAAAGCGTGGTGCAGAACGAAACTTCCGCCTGTCTTCTATACTTTGTTGCATCCCCTGCTGAATATAGCGCATCGGCTTGTATACACTGCGGTGATCTTTTTCGGGAGCCAGTAGTTTCAGATTTACCTCTGTAGGTATTTCCAGATTTACACTCATACGATCGGCATACAATCCGGCTTCACTAATCAATTCCTGACTAGCACCGGGTATGCTTTTCATGTGAATATATCCGTTGAATCGTTGTACAGTTCTGAGATTTTTTATGACCCTTACCATACGCTCCATCGTATAGTCCGGGTTGTTGATAACGCCCGAACTAAGAAAAAGTCCTTCGATATAGTTGCGACGATAAAACTCAATTGTAAGATCAACCAATTCTTGGACGGTGAAAGTAGCTCTACGAATATCATTACTCCTACGGTTGATACAATATGCACAATCATAAATACAGTAGTTGGTTAGCATAATTTTCAACAATGAAACGCAACGCCCATCTTCCGTAAAACTATGGCATATCCCCATACCACCTACAGTATTCCCGAGTCCGCCCGCTTTATTTTTGCGGACAGTTCCACTGGAAGAGCAAGAAACGTCATACTTTGCCGACTCTGCCAATACCTTCAGTTTTTCGAGTACATTATCATTCATAGAAATACAAAGAAAAGCATTTTAAAAGAGAGGCTATTATAAAATAATTTAAAATAAGACCTTTTGTTGAAAAATAATTAAAGCACTAATTACATGCAATTTACAATAAAATATTTTATTACTATTAAGCAAAATGTATCGTTAAAGTCGAGCATAAAGGCACATACATCGAATTAGTGTTTAGATATATATTTTAAACTATTTTAACCACTCAAAAAGAGAAAACACAAAGTAAAACTCTGCGGAAATCCTTATTTTGCATATATTTGTAATATCACATCTAATAAATTATTCAGGCCTGCCGTTATGAAAAAAATATGCACACTGATTGCTTTATGTATATGTTATTCTGTATTATATGCGCAAAATACAGACAAACAAATTTACAAGCATGCAGAACTAGAGACAATCCTCAACAATATCAGAGAGAAACATATCCCTGACAAAAGAGTAAAAGTGTTTGATATAAAAGTAGATGATCACGAAAAGAATCCTACATTATCAGGAGTTACATCCGACATTGCTGCATATAATGAATTAATAAAGCAGTCTGAAAAAATCTATGGAAAAAACTTCACAGATAAGATAAAATTATTACCCGATAAAGATTTAGGAGACAAGACGTATGGTGTGATAACCTTGTCTGTTGCCGATATCCGAATTGAAGGCAAATTCTCGGCAGAAATGGCTACTCAGGCTACCCTCGGAACACCAATCCGAATTTTACAAAAAGATGGGTGGAGTCGCATACAAACTCCTGATGGATACATAGCTTGGACTCAGGAAATAAATTATCACCCGATGACTAAGACTGAATTTGAGAATTGGAACTCGGCTAAAAAAATAATATTTACAGACTATTTTGGGTTTGCATATTCTGCACCTGATACACAAAGTCAGACTGTATCCGATCTAGTCAGTTGCAACATTCTGAAAAAAGAAGGCGAGGTTGGAGATTTTTATAATGTATCATACCCCGATGGACGAAAAGCATATATACTAAAAAGCCAAAGTAAAAAGTATGAAGACTGGCTTGCCGGAATTATAATATCAGGGGACGACTTTGTGAAAAAGGCATACACCCTGATGGGGATTCCCTATGTATGGGGTGGTACATCGGTAAAGGGCATGGACTGTAGTGGGTTTACCAAAACAATAGCACTGATGCACGGTATTATTCTGATGAGAGATGCCTCACAACAGGTACATACAGGCATACCGATTGATGTAAGCAATGGATATGGAAACTTACAACCCGGAGATTTGATGTTTTTTGGAAAAAAAGCTGAAAAGGATAAAAAAGAACGTATACGTCATGTCGCATTTTATATTGGCAACAATAAGTTCATTCATGCATCAGGGTATATCCGTATCAGCAGCCTCGATCCTAAAGACAATGATTATGACGAAGTGAATACAAAAGAATTCATCAGAGCTTCGCGCATAATAGGGGCCATAGATAAAGAGGGATCGGGAATATGGTCTATATCAAACAACTCATTCTATAAGTAATTATCATCATACTTAATATATCGAATCATGTCACAATCGAGACGTAATTTTCTAAAAACAGCAGCTTTAACAACAATAGGAAGTGGATTATTCGCCGGCAATCCATTAGCAGCATTTGCTCAAAATAATAAGAAGACTATTTCATTAAATAAGAAAATGAAGTTAAGCTTTAAGCCATACGATTTGCAATTGCGCCATGTATTCACTATTGCTAATTCTTCACGCACAACAACACCTGTTGTACTGACTGAAATTACATACGATGGCATAACTGGCTATGGAGAAGCTTCTCTCCCTCCCTATTTGGGAGAAACCCAAGCTTCGGTAATCGAATTTCTGAAAAAAGTAGATCTCGAACAATTTTCCAGTCCGTTTGAACTGGATGATATACTCACCTATATCGACAAAATAACAGAGAATAATACTGCGGCTAAGGCTTCTATAGATATTGCATTGCATGATTTGGTAGGCAAAATAATGAATCAGCCCTGGTATAAAATATGGGGGTTGGACAAAGAGAAAACACCATCTACAACGTTTACGATTGGTATCGATACGGATGAGATTGTTAAACAAAAAACCAGAGAGGCCGCACCATTATACAATATACTGAAGGTAAAGCTCGGACGAGAAAATGACAAGCAGATGATAGAGGCTATACGGACAGTAACCGACAAGCCTATAGCCGTGGATGCCAATCAGGGATGGAAAGATAAACATTATGCATTGGACATGATCAACTGGCTAAAAGAAAAAGGTATAGTCATGGTCGAACAACCAATGCCCAAATATAATCTGGAAGATGCCGCATGGATTACAGAAAGAAGCCCGCTACCTATATTTGCTGATGAGTCTTTTCAACGTCTTCAAGATGTGCTACGGCTAAAAGGAGCTTTCACCGGAGTAAATATCAAGTTAATGAAGTGTACAGGCATGCGTGAAGCTTGGAAAATACAAACTGTAGCACGGGCAGCCAACATGAAAGTAATGATAGGCTGTATGACCGAAACGTCTTGTGCCATCTCTGCCGCAACGCAATTATCACCGGCTGTAGATTGGGCCGATCTGGATGGGAATCTATTGATCAGTAATGACTGCTTCAAAGGAGTAACAGTTATAAATGGGAAGTTACATCTGGATGATAAGCCCGGAATCGGAATAGAGAAAGTCGGGTGATCCAAATAGTTTTTTGATGATAAGTTATATTTATTTATCTATCTTTGCATAAATTTAATACATAAGAATACGTGATATTACTAGCTGAAAGCGGCTCTACAAAGACAGAGTGGTGCCTGGTGGACAGAAGTGGAATTGTAGAACATTTCTTGTCCGATGGTATTAATCCTTTTTTCCAGACAAGAAAGGAGATAAGTCGTTCTATTCGGCTACAATTGCCACCGATCTTCTTTAAGACTAAATTTCATACCATACATTTCTATGGTGCAGGCTGTTCTTCACTTGAAAAGAAGAATGTAGTAAAAGCTTCACTTGAGGCCCAGTTTAAAACACCATCGATCATCGAAAGTGACCTTTTGGGTTCGGCTCGTTCCCTATTTAAAAACGAAGCCGGTATTGCCTGTATTTTGGGAACCGGCTCTAACTCGTGTCTATATGATGGGGATACTATAATAAAGAATGTGAAACCTTTGGGGTATATCCTTGGGGACGAGGGAAGTGGCGCTTCCTTAGGTAAGATATTTCTTGCTGATTGCTTAAAAGGATTAGCACCTACTGAACTTATAGAGCCATTCTACAGAAAGTATAAGATTGATCCGGATGAGATCATGGATTATATTTATTCTAAACCATTCCCAAACAAACTCTTATCCGTCTTGTCATTCTTTCTATACGAATATCTCGAACATCCCTATATCAATAATTTAGTCAGAAAGAATCTACGGTCTTTCTTTGAAAGGAATATCCTTCAATATGAATATACGGAATACCCTATACGCTTTGTAGGATCGATAGCAAAAATGTACTCCTTCATCTTAAGAGAAATAGCTCAAGACTTAGGAATATACATTGATGTTATTATTGAAAATCCGATTAAAGGACTGATTGAATATCATAAAGAAAACGGACAGTTAATATAGATAAGATATCTATATTACTTTTTATCTTCCTTATTAGCCAGAGTGATTCTTACAGCATTCATGCCTTTTTGACCTCGCTCCAATTCGAATGTCACCATATTGCCTTCTTCAATGGGAACTAAAGTGCTGCTTACATGGAAGAAATATTTTTCTGTGCTACCTGTGTGTTTAATAAAGCCATACCCCTTATCCTGATTAAAGTATTCTACACGACCATTGAGGATAGGATCTTCTACATCTTCTTTCTTGGGCGTTGAAATAGCGATATCTTCTATTTCTATATCTTGTTTATTTGTCTGAGTGGGAGGTGTACTGGTTATAACACCATTTTCATCCACATAAGCGATCATATCTTCAAATGAGTCGACAGGAGCATTTCGCCTTTCCTCTCTTTTCTGTTGTTTTTCTTTTCTCTTTTGCTGTTTGTTTTTTTCTATTTCTCTTTTGTTAAATGAATTTGATTTTGCCATTAATTATATATTTATGTTTTTATATTTGTTACGCTGGAATTGATAATTGATTCAACTTCTTCCCTGTTAGTTTCTGAATATCATTTAGCATTGCATTCTCTTCCGCCGAACAGAAAGTAAGAGCAGTTCCACTATTACCTGCACGTCCGGTACGACCGATACGATGCACATAAGTTTCGGGAACATCGGGCAAATCATAATTGATAACCAACTCCAGTTGATCCACATCTATCCCTCTTGCCGCAATATCCGTAGCAATGAGAACTCGTGTCTTTTGTGACTTGAAATTATTCAACGCACGTTGACGTGCATTTTGAGATTTGTTGCCATGAATAGCTTCGCTACCAATCCCTGCTTTACAAAGAAGACGTGCAATTTTGTCTGCTCCATGCTTCGTGCGGGAAAAGACTAGAACTGATTGCTTTTTATCTTTTTTCAACAAATTGATCAACAAGTCTTTCTTTTCTTGTTTCTCTACAAAATACAAATATTGCTTAATAGTATCTATAACAGATGATGCAGGTGTAACTTCTACCTTAAGAGGATCTCTGAGGATAGAGCGAGACAAAGAAGCAATTGTCGATGGCATAGTAGCAGAGAAAAACAAAGTTTGTTTCTCCTTAGGCAACTTAGGCAGCAGACGTTTAATATCATGAATAAAACCCATATCTAACATACGGTCAGCTTCATCAAGGACGAAATGACGTATAGAGTCCAGATTTATAAAACCCTGATTAATCAAATCCAATAGTCGTCCCGGTGTAGCAACTAATATATCTATGCCTGTCTTCAATTCATCTGTTTGCGCTTTTTGCTTCACTCCTCCATATATAACACAATGGCGAATTCCTGTATACTGAGTATAGTCATTGAGGCTGTCGTTTATTTGGATTGCCAGTTCTCGTGTTGGAGTTAATATTAAAGCTCTTATTTCTCTCTTTTTGCCACTAACTTTATTCAAATAAAGTTGCTGAATGATAGGCAGTGAGAAGGCGGCGGTTTTACCTGTACCTGTTTGTGCCAATCCTAAAACATCTCGATTGGTTAAAGCCGGAATAATAGCTTTTTCTTGTATAGGAGTTGGCGTTGTATATCCTTTTTCTTCCAGAGCCTTTAATATCGGCTCAATAATATTTAATTCTTTAAATGTCATAAATAGCTTAACTGTAATCTACTACAGATTTTATAATTGAATAATGTGTTACGAACACTGTGCAACACATTTCCGTAACTTGTTAATAAAATAAACAAGAAAGTTAATTTTGACGTCATTTTTTACGATGGGAAGTTCCGCTAAAACAGAGGCGGAGCAAAACATTGCGAAGAAAGATACAATATAAACTCGATTGTTCAAAAGACAAAGATACGAAAACAAATCGACTTATTCTATTCTTCGTATTTTATTTGATAAAACTCTCTAGTATATAAGAGGATAAAACAATATAGACAATAATAAAAAAGTGTCCTGAAATAATTTGTATTTTATATTTGTCATGTTGAACGGAGTGAAACATCTCGTTCGGGAGGATGGAGATTCTTCATTACATTCAGAATGACAAAGAAGATAATACTTCGGTAATACAAATTATTTCAGGACACTTCTTCTTTTTTCCTTTATTTAAACATAAAAGAAAGAATATTTGACATCAGGCTGTCTCTTTCTGCTTGATCTTTTATCGCTTCGAAAGGAAAACCAATTACACACGTTTTGTAATCGCCATCATGAGCAATACCGGCACTAAGATTATTCTCTGTATATCTGAATACTGTATAACTATTATCTCCGGCTGGCTCTAAAGCATCAGGAGATTCTACAGCATAAGCTATAGGGTTGAGTTTGGTATAAAACTCATAGTTACCAGAAAATACGGGAAATGGAGACGCTATTGTTTTCACTTTCCCCTCAACTGCTGCACGCCCGACTCTCCATTTATATTTTAACACATCGGCAGCAAATTTTTGATCTTCTACTTGAGGCTTTTCGGTATCCCACAGATCAGAAGCGATATAAGCTCCGCTTATAAAGATATTTCCTCCTTGTTTACAATAATCAGTAATTTTGCTTTGCAATTCTTTAGGAAATGTTTTGAACTCAACAGGACTTACACCTCTACCCATTTTTGTTTGTCGTTGTTTCCCTAATATCAAATCTACTAATTTGTAAGAGTTCATGTCCACAGCTCCGTCCAATATAGCATCACGGCTTACAGACACGAACGAATATCCCGCTGCAGTAATAGATCGCCCATGCATAGACGGATAGTCAAATGTATTTCCGGCAACAACTGTTGTTTCGTAATTCCCATTGCTTGCACCAAAGCCTGCAGCATCGTCATCCATCCAAGGTATCGTCCTTCTGAATTCGTATTGGCTTCCAATATAATTATATTCTACTTTATCGGGCACTCCATGGTCAATAAAGTCTAAAAATCCACCAATGCTATCTCTCGAAGCAAAGCTATAAGGAGCAGATAGTCTATCAAAACCATTAACAATAAGCACCTGCCCTTTCTCTTCCGACTTCTTACATACCGAAAGTATTTCAGACGGAAAGCTTTGTCCTCCTTTGTTTACAGCAGTTATCTTAAAGCTATATAATACTTCTTTTTCGATCGGCATAATCGCACTTATACCATTCACTATCTTACCATTATCAAAGTCTCCATCGCCTATACGTGTATATACGATATATTGATCAGGCTTTGCGCTTGGCTCGGTAACATCATCTACCGGCTTCCATTTTAATTCCACCTGAGTATCCCCGGAAAATTGCGCACTAAATGATTTTACAGGTAATGGCTGCACAACATAATCATAGCCATATTGATGAGCTATGAATTTGAGCATGCCTTTATATATGGAGCGGCTAACCGTAAAACGAAAACGAGGATCGAGCCCATATTTCATATCTGCAAAATTCTGGTGCGACAGTAATTCCAACAACATGGTAGGCACATTCGGAACACGGGCCTCACTATAAGAACGGTTCCACATCTGGCGACGAGTCCACTGCGGTTCATACTCGCGGCGAATATCTTTTACGATCTCATCCATTATCAGTTCGGTAAGGTCACGAGATGCCCAACGAGTCTTACCATTTTCAAACTTTTCATCATTATGATGTGTCATATAAATACCCAGGCTTCCAATAATAGAATCGTTGAAAGTCGTACCGGCATCGGTATGAAAAGCCATTGCAAGGTCTATCGGAATATTCAGACCGTCCTTTTTAGGTAATACGGAGGAACCTCCGGCAATATAATTTACCCAGAAACCTCTACTCTGATAATCGTCAGTATAATCATTCTTTCCTTCGCTCTTGTTGTATATACTATCGGGAGCACCAGCCCATTGCAACCAGTAACGAGCACCCTCTGTATAACGAGGATAACCGCTCACCTCAGGTTTGTAATCTATCGCCGGAAGTTTCTTTATATTATCATTTTCAATAGTTTCAGAGCTTTTAGTATTGTCGGTTACAATACCGCTGGCATGAGGTAGTCTTGCAATATTACCCATTCCTCCTCCTATTTTAACAGCATCAGCAGTCAATATACGTCCGGCTTTATTGCTTTTATTGGTCAATACAACCTTACAATTTTCATTTATACCCTTATCAAAAGAAAAATAACCTAGAAAAATCCACGTACCTCCACCCATCTTTTGATTAATACTAAAGTCGGTTTTTCCGCCCTTATGATATACTGTATATCGGGCATCATCTGTACTATTAGCTAATGTCTTATAAGATATGTACACCCCATATTTACCATTTTCGGGAATATCGGGGATCCACTCACATCGACTTTCTTCTCCGTTCTTTATTGTCTTTACTTCTTTGTAAGAGCCTGATCTGAATGGATTTTCTCCATCCAGATATGACTCTTTCAAATATGCAAATCCTTCATAGTAGCCAGCTGTCCAGCTGTCTTTTCCATTAATTTCTTTATATATCGATTTATCTTTGTTTCTATCGTTATCTACAATTATTTCATGTCGCTGTATATCACGTTCGCGAGGCAACAAAACATTTGCACCTGCATTTTCGAGCATAGGTACTAAGTATGGCAATACATAACTTTGAGTATATAGATCTTCCACAGTCTGAAAGATACGTGCCCGCTGCCACTCCCAGCGTGCTAACTTTTGTTCGTAATACCATCCGTGGCTTTGCCATATAGCCAGGTGATGATTCTGCAACCCCTGGTCAGCAACATAGGGTTGAGATAGGTTTGCTACCAATGGTTTATCAAGCATGTTAGCAAATAGCTGCTTTTTTTCTTTTCCAAATAAAACCAAATCTTCTACTTTTCGGGTATCTGTAATCAATTCGATTTTGTGTTTTTTATACTTTTCGGGAAGTAGACCTTTTATTTTATTATAAATGACATCTACTTCATTTTTCTGAAAAGGAATATAGGAAAGGTTTACTCCTGCAAAGAAGGCTATAGTTTTCCCTTTCATGTTCACAGAGTCTATTTTTATTCTCCCTGTTTTTACATCCTTGTTGGCAAATTCTGTCAGGTATGTTCCAATATTATTTTTAATACTATCGGGAATAATTTGAGCTTTTATTTCATTCACTATAAAAAATGAGAGAAATAAAAGAGATACATTGAAAAAAAAATTCCTTTTCATTATAATTTAATTTATCATAAACGCTCAAAAGAATAACCTCTTTTTGCTAAACCTTTTATAATTTCATTTAATCTCAAATATAATTTATCTTTTCTATCAGGATGAGTTCCTGGATGAATAAGAATGATAGCGCCATTCAATGTATTTGCTTTTTCATATGCAAACAGCTGGTCTATTATCTGTTGAGAAGACATGTAGTTTTTCATATCCGGGGTCGTATAATCGGCAGCTGTTCTCAACCCGGGAGTAAAGTTAATCGTTATCTGATTTTGCGATTCAATTAAGTTCACATTTTCCTTATTATACCACTCATACGGAGGCAAATAATAATTCACATCAGATTGTTTTATTCCATGCTTTTCGAGTTCATTCATATTTTGCCTTAAATCATTAATAAGGCTATCTGATGTCACAAGAGACTGACCTCTATTTCCCCAAGACGCATATAACAGATGCTTATCTGAATGTCCTCCTACATAATGTCCTTTTTTAATAATTTTATTAATCGTTTCTTTATGTTCTTTCATTCGCAAACAATTCCCTGTAAGAAAAAAAGATGCTTTAATTTTATTATTATCTAAAGTATTAAGAATAGATGAAGCTCCCTCAAATACTGAATCTGCAGAAAAAATTAAATGAATTACTTTTTTATCCGTGTTGATTCTAACAGTGGCTCCATAGGCATCAGTTACCGTATTATTTAGTTTACTAGACTGTTTTCTTCCTAATTGCTCCATTATGGAGAGGTAATATATCATATAACAAGTACCATCGATCACAGGCTCATTAGTTCCATAAGAATCTTGATGAAATACAGCCGGACCATTCTGAAAGGCAGCTAAAGGATCTTTACTGCGACTCACTTTTGGGACGCCCAAGAATGTATCATGCCAACCTTCATTGATGGGACCGTCAACCAATCCCCCCAAACGAGTTTCGTCTGTTCTGGAAGAAACGCCTCCTTCAGGAAAGCCTCCTATAAAAGAGAATCCCCAAGGATTACAACCTAAAATCCAATCACGTAAAGCAGCTTCCATCTCTTGAAAAGAACTATCTCCTGAGACCTCTTTATATTGATGAGCATAAGAAGCGGCACCAATAACGGCAAAGTTAGCACACCACACATAAGGCACACCATTCATAAACGGCTCATTTCCTGCACGGTTTCGAATAGTTTGTAATCCTTGACGCATAAAGTCGGTGAATTTTTTACTTGTTACTGTATCTTGAGATTTTGCCAGCAGGTGATGTCCCTGATTAACAAAAGGATAGAATTGATAGTGACGTGCAAATCCAAATGCCCACAAAGGATTAACGGGTTCAAGTTGTCCCCAGTAGTCTCCTTCGGCACGCCATTTAGGCTCTTTGGTAAGAGTATAAAATGTAGCAGCCGCTAACTCTATATCATCCACATAATTGTCTTCTTCGTAAAAATAAGGGGAAACTACACAGACTGTTTGAGTATTTCCGGGATGCTCAAGTGCAAATTGGTAGGCAGGCTCTGCTTTATCTGATAGAACTTGAGCAAAAGCAGGATCTATATTCTTGAAAAGTTCGGCTCCCAAAGCAAAACAGGAAGCAAATTTACCTGCAGAAGAAGCCACTCCGGTAGTACGGTTCAGTTGAATCTCTCCATTTTTGGGATTAGGTAAATCTTGAGGCTCTCCGGTAATAAAATAAACCGGTCGCCCCTTACCTGGCCCCCAGCCATAATCTACATTATCATTTTGAGGCAGCCCATAACCGGCATGGTCTCGGTCATCAGCAATCTGGTTGTACATTTCTTTAGGCGCAGGGTTCATTCTGGATAGCCAGTCAAGTCCCCAGCGGATTTCGTCCAGGATATCAGGAATACCGTTACTACCCGGACTGGCATCTGCGCGATAATTGTCTTTAAAAATTGTTTTATCTTTTGCCTGATAATAAGCTAACATCATGTGATAGATAGCACTTGCTGTGGTAGTAACATATTGTAATTTATCGTCTGCGTCATGCCAACCACCGCGAACATCAATATGTTCCCCAGTACGGGTAGGATGCTCAACAATAAAACCATCATGTTGGTGACAAACGGTACCTAAAAAATTATTATGCCCGCAACGTTGACGGCGCATATAATTGAGCATAAAATCAACAGACCCTTCGTAAATATCTGCTCCAATCTTAAATTGAGGAGATTTCACGCTGGCAGCTTCAATATAATAATCGCCTTCTGCCTGAACAGAAGAAAAATCGAGGCGAAAAGCCGATTTTAATCCCCAATAAGCAGCATCCGCAATTTTTCCCTGGCCGCTGAATACTGTTTTCCCGGTTTTTGCATCAATAAGAGAAAAATTCGGTGTGCCATGTTGAGTTGCAGGTAAAACCGGTGGTTGTCCACTACTTCCACGAAAAGATAAATCAGAAGTGATTTCTTCGGTCGAGATTAACACTGCTACTTTGATATCTTTGGGAAGATATCCCAATTGATTTATCCTTACCCAGGAAGATTGTCCATAAGACAGGGAAACCATCATGCAAAAAATAAAAAAAGCGACTAAGCGATGCTGTTTCATGTGACAAAAGATTAAGATAAAAGAAGGAGACAACTTGGCATCCCAGGATGTCTCCTTCTATATA
>NZ_DAOKYH010000003.1:0-5032 GCF_035323175.1 Dysgonomonas sp.
AATCATCAATAAAATTTTCTTCATAAGCTTAATAATTAGTTTAATAGTTCTTTTTAGAAATGTTTTGAATTCAATAAACACATGTGCACAATAAGATAATATTGAAGAAAAAAGATGACGGATTTTTCACGATTTGGATGATATTTTTTTTATGAAATTGCGAAATACTTCGCTCTTCAGTACGACAGACAAGGATTATAGCCGTGAGTAATATGCAGGACAATGAAATTTCCCTTCAAACATTTATCAGATAGTCTTTTACTCCTCTTAAGAGAAACTCCCTCAGAAAATTAAGCGGAAAGCACCTACATTACTTTTTTCAATAGCTTATAGACAGAAGTTATTGTATATTTTAACTATTAATAGACAACCCGCTGCCAATGACGTATTTAGTACACTACATAAATTCATTAAGCCACATAAATAGGCTTTAAATGCTACAAATACGTACACCTCAAAGCTTCCCGAAAGGACAAATATTATTTTATTTACTTTTAAAGTGCTAACTTCGCAGCGAACTTTAGGGCAAATACTAACACAAATTACACTGCATTATTTTTATTTTTTAATACACAAAACTATTATGATAAAATATATAATATTATTATTAGGAATCAGTATCAGTATCTTCTCGCAAGCCCAAGTAACCATCGGGTCTGCCAGCGAGCCTGTCTATGGTGCTATCCTCCAACTCAAAGAGAATGACTCGAAGGGTACAAATGCCACTAAAGGCTTTGGTTTTCCGAGAGTTTTTTTATCAAACGGAGACAAACTGTTTCCTATGTTCCCAGAGGGATACAATATCGTACAAGACACTATAAACGAAGGACTAACGGTATACAACACCAACCCTAAGTTTTCTAACGGACGAGGTATATATACATGGCAACTAAACGACTCTTTGTATACATGGACAGCCCTGAAACCAAAAGTGTCGGTTGTAGAAAAAACATTGGCGGTTGTAGTCAAGAATGACAACCAAACTATCGCCGCAAGAACAAATAGTGAAACAAATCCGGCGAGAACAAATATTATATGGGATTCGATAAAAGGTATAAATACAGAAGGCATAAAAATTATAAACAACACAGATATATATCTTCCTCCCCTCAAAGACTTTAAGATAACCGGCTACGTTGGCATTTTTACAAATGGCACTGAAGGAAGCGCAACTTATATCGCTAGCCGTTTCTACCTGATAAAAAATAATAATCCGACTCTTGTTTCACTGCCAATATCTACATGGGGATATTCTGAATCATCTACAGAAAGCTATCACGATGGCGGTGTCACAAACCCGATATGTATTTTGAACTCAGGAAAGGAAGGTTCATTGATAAGAATGATAGCTAACGGACCGGCAAACAATAGAGTCACACGTATGGCGGCATCTACATCACATGATGCCAAATATATGAGCTCGATAGGTAGCTATCTACTGATAGAAGAATTATAAAAAACTATAAGCCTTAATAGCATTACATATCCTTACTAAAATGTAAGATCGTTTCTACACAACAGACAGGACTTCCCAACCTTACAGCCCTTTATTTTATATTGTCATGTGACAGATATAAAATAAAGGGCTTTTTTTTATACAATTCGCAACTGTAATACCAATAAGAAATTCTATACTAATTCTTTGCGTCTTTCGGCAAACTCTTTATTGGCAAGCACCCCTTTCTTGATGCGCGAGATAGCCCGCTGTATATTATGCGCCTTAACCCCAGTAATTTCCGATAGAGAAGTATAGTTTATAGCAGGTTTCAGCGAGATATACATCTTAAACAATTCGAAATCACGAATATCATAATTATCATATACATACTGCATTATGTCCGACTCCAACTTACTTTGCTTGGCTTCGATCTCACGGAAATAACCGCTATCGACATCCGACTTGTCGTAGTTGGGCAATAGCTCGCAATATCTGTTTTGCTTGATGCCCTCCGCCATCAGGTTGGTATAATACGAACGGATAAAATAATGCATGTAATTCTCTATTTTGTTTCCCGAGAAGAGAATGTTCTCGTACATTTTCAGGTAGCTGTCGTTGAAAACATCACAGTTGTACGAACGGCGCACCTCAAGGTATTGTGTCAGCTTTTTATTATTGTCGGCAAACCAACGGTTGAAAGCTTCTGCCTTTTCGGCAAAAACGACGTCCGACATATCACGTTTTTTACTGAAATACTTTTTCCCTTTGTTGCCTTTGCTTACGTTGAATAATAGCATAATATAATAAGATAAAGAATGGTTAATAATTGATTATAAATACATTGAATACACTTTTAAGATAAAGATCACCGCACAAAAAAGAGCAGACGATGCCCATCGGAACGAAAATCCCGACAATTGTTAATAGCTACAAATCATTTGTTAATCAGCGCCTTTGGCTCTGCCCCTTGAATTCGATGCGGCGGGTAACCGAAATAATGCGCTCCATCACCCGCTGACCATAGCGAGCCACAATCCGATCGCCGTTGAGATTGGTGGATACGATAACCAGTTTTCGGTATTTTTCGGCGGCATCCATCACTTCGGCAAAGGCTAGGCGGCGGTTGCCATAACTTACCAAAGTATCTTCCGTACCAATATCGTCGAGGCTTATAACATGTTTCCTCAGCAGCTTGTCTATATCGCTGTTCATCTTCTGAGCATCATACACATTCACCACCTTGTTCATATACTTCAGCAAGATGGCAGGCAGCACATGATACCCCAGCATTGTTTTGCCACGACCATAGTCGCCATACAGAAAAAGTCCCCTCCCCCGATTGTCTGCCAACCAGTCTGCCACTTCTTCATACTCGGGCAGCCAGTGCAATTCGCTCCTTTTCTGTGCCAGACAGTCTTTCATATAGTGATAGAGCACCGTGCGTGCTTCGGGCACACGTACTATCACTTGATTCTGAGGCACAGGCATATCGTGCTCTTTCATTCGACAGCATATTTCGTTAAAATCGTTCATCTCCTATGCTTTTTAGTTGTTTACACTCGGCTATGGGCTGCATATAATCCTCCGACTTTTCCCACGTGCGGACAGCAGCCTGCCAGTTTTTCATTTTGTTACGCCCCATCATCCAGTCTTTTGCTGTATAGAAGTCTATAAACTTACGGGCATCCACCCTGCCGCCCCTTTGCTTGCAGTAAGCCCTCACCTCTTCGAAGGTAGGCACTACGAATGCGGATTTTGCATTGCTCTCATCGCCTGTAAAGGGGAACCCTTCCTTTTCAGGTTTTACCTGCTTCTTACTTGCCGGTCTGCACCCTTTTTTGTTGTACAACAGTGTATATACGGGCGAACGAAGCCTGCGCTGTCCTGCCTCAAAGTCTATCAGCCCCTTCTCTTTTAGCCTGTTGCGTGCATCTATCATGGTCTTTTCGCTAAAGCCGATCGTAGCGCAGATAATACCATTGGTACACTCAAAAGGGTTTTCCCATTGGCGAGCGTTCGACTCCTGCATCAGAAAGTAATACAGATCTGCCTCGCTGGAGCTCAATCGCACCTTACGGCGGATTTGCCAAAATAGATTTATGAGTTCAATGTAGTTCATACAAGCGATTAATTGTTTTACAGCCGGTGTTCGGTTAGTTCTTATCAGAGAGGCACACATTGCACTCCCATTAGCTTGTGTATCTGTCGGAAAGTATATCCCGCGATTGTTCACATGCTTCGCTTTCGTTACGGTTATATTCTTCCACTATGGCTCGCAAGCGTGAAGTCAGCACAGCAGAGTCTTCGTAGAGTAAATCCCAGTCGCTATCGAGTACTTCAGCGGTTTTCAGTTGTACGGTATCCATGTATGTTTCAAACTCTACACACACCCGCACACCGTTAATTACATCGTCAAAATCGGGTATCTCCGACCTGTCGGATTCATACAAATGGCCGGTAACGGCTTTCACTAAGCTTGCCATCTGTCTTTCATTGCAATAGCAGTCAATTTTCAGTGCTCCCATTTTTCTTTCGTTTTAATTGCCAGATTGTATTTATTTTCTTTAATTTGATAGTAAATAATACTTTCAATACAAATATACACATATTTGTGAATATATAATACACATTTATGTGAATGCTATAGTTAATTATAGTTAACTCACGTTGAACAGGCAATACAATCTAGATAATGAATAAGATAGATCGGTAATCATTTTCTAGCAAAGACTTAAGAAGAAAGAAAAGAAGAAGAAAAAGCAAAATAATCACATTAAATGCCCATTTAACAATACACATATTAGTGAACAATGGAAATACATGAGAGAATAAAGAAAATAAGGGAAGATTTGTTTAAAGGGTCTAACAGCGAATTCGCCAGATCGATAGACGAAAAACCAAATACGACTAGCAACTGGATAAGCGGAAACCGAAAAATCGGATTGGAAGTGATAGAGAAAATACTTGCCCGCCTGCCACAGATAAATGCAAGCTGGCTACTCACCGAAGAAGGACCGATGATGAAAGCCGACGCCGACAAGGAAGAGCCATACCTGATAACAAAGGCGGGGGTGAAATACTTTCAGTTGGCAAACGGAAAATACCTGATGCGGGTTCCCTTTGTGCCGATAAAAGCCTATGCCAAGTACATAGACGACTATCGTGATGCCGAGTTTAGCGGTTCGCTCGACGAGTACAATTTCATTGTAGACCAGATAGGACACGGAAAGTATATGGCCTTTGAGATAAAGGGCGACAGCATGGACGACGACACTCGCAAAAGCCTCGCAAACGGCGACATCGTGCTGGGGCGTGAACTGGGATCGGAACACTGGAGAGACAAGTTGCGTACAAATGAGTATCCCAACTGGATAATTGTGCTCGACAACACCATCCTCTGCAAACAGATAATAAATCAGGACGTAGAAAAAGGTACGATCACCTGCCATTCGCTAAACACCTCACCCGAATATTCAGACTTCGAGTTGAGCTTTAACGATATACGGCAGATGTTCAATATTATACAAAGGGTATCGAATATGATGTAGCTTTTCAAGCAAAAGAAGAGACAAATATTAGAGCAGTAGGGGCGAT
>NZ_DAOKYH010000003.1:5132-13268 GCF_035323175.1 Dysgonomonas sp.
AAATATGGGGAGTTTTCTAAAACTTAACCATAAAGACATGCCAATATAACAATAAATAAATATTATAAAATAGGGGAATACCGAAATATGACTTTTTATGTGTTAAATCAAACATTAACATATTAAAAAGAAGACACTTAGACATGTGACCCACAACCCAAAATATGACTTTTTTAGGGCTGTAAAATTATACTAAAAAATTATTTTTCTATTAACATAAAAATAAATATCAAAATTATAATTCTGTTACAGAAATAGATGTATATTTGATCATAAATAGCATATTATCAGGCAACACAAAACGTTCAAGACTTCATTTTCGATATGAATTTCGATATGAATTGAAATGAGTTCGGACAATACAAATCAATATTTCTGACGATAATTCATTAGAATCTTGTGCCTTAAATGTGCAAAAAGAGGTAAGCTCTTGTGAGATAGAGAGTGAGTACTAAAGTTGAGATTGATATTGTTGTTTTAGAAACAATGGAATAAATGTAATATACAATATAAGTAATTCTTAGAACAGTAAGTATGTTAACAAAAAGTAGTGATAAAATTAATACTTCAATAAATAATAAACCATAAATCAGGCAGAATGAACACAATACACTATTTATTCATCGTATCGCTTCTGATATTTGCAGTTTTCTTTCTTTTTGCAGGGTGGAAAAACATCAAACTATTGCTAGACGACTGGGATTACATCAAATCGAACAAAACGGGCGTAGGAAGATTCCTTTATGTTGCCGGTTTTGTAGGTATCGCTGTATTGCTCTCTGTCTTAGGCTTCATTTTCATCTACTTCCTACAGATTGCCAGTTCGCAAGCTTATCTATTTTCGGAGTAAGAACTAGAACAGAAAACTTTACAATAAACGAAGGCCTACGCCACCATTCCCTCTACATCAAAAGCAAAGGGAAAGACTATTTTTTCGCTGGTCTTTCTAGCTTGCACGTTAAGATCACAACTGCAACAAGGCTATTCTTGTGCAAAAAAATGACAAAAACCCCCATATATATTCTACAAAAAAGTCATATAAAGCCCCCTACAGAAGAGGGTTAAACGACTGATATAAAAAATATTATTATCAGCATATCGGTACAAAAAGTCATATCGCACAAAAAATGATAAAAAAGGATTCATCTTATCATTAGATTTGCATAGAATTCATTGATATCACCTTTCCTTTTATGTGTAAGATTATGTCTAAATATTATATCTCCATTGAGCACACCGAGGACATCGACACCGGGCAATATGCGATCAATGATCCGGATATTCTGATCAAAAAGCGCAGCTTCTTGATATTTGACATGATTGTAAAAAACTTTGGAACGTATAACCGTGACTTAAAGGAATATGCTGATAGATATTGTAAAATATTAAACTCGGTATCTCTCTAAACATGATAAAATTTGTCTTTATATAAATCCGAAGAGGCTGTACACCCAACACAAGCCTCATCCATTCAAAAATCCTAATCCTTAAGATCATTCTCAGTAATTAAGAAAGGTCCACAAAATCACTTTGTAGACCTTTCACTTACACAAACTTTACAAACTACTTAATATATTAAAAAATACGAAAACCTATATTTTTTAATAAAAAAACAGATTAATAAAACTTTAGATTTTTCCTCAAAAAGAACAAAACTTATAAAATTATTTTGCTTTTTTTGATAGTTTGATAGTCCATATGAGAGTATTTAAAATAACTTATTATTGTTGTATTTGTAATGTTTACACAAAGATAGTCAATTTCACACATTATAAAAATTAATTCTCCTAAAAAAAATCACCTACAACCCTCTGTCAGAGCATATATGCTAATAATCCGTTAATATATAGCGTATTATATACGTCATAAAAAATGTGATTTTATTTAAAAAAATTTCAAACGCCTACTTTAAACCTCCGCATTACCAAATATCCGAGCAGAAACAGCAACAAAATCCTGCCACACCAGATCTGAAAAGACTGGAAAGAAGTCAGCCTGTTTACGTCCTGTACCTCTACCACCGGATAGGGCACGGCTATGCTGTCTGTCTTAAATACTGAATCCCTCACCACCTTGTCTCGATAGAGATATTTATACTTCTCGAGCCATACCGTATCGCCTTTCATCTTTATCAGCACAGAGTCGTACAGGTGAACCGAGTCACGCAACAGCTTGTCCCGATATTCCACCCTGACGCTTTCTACAGGAACATAGCTTGTTTTGGCTTTGCAAGACACAAGTATCACAAGCAGCAAACAGACTACTGATAAACCAGCTGCATATCGCTTTATAGATTTTAGAATCATTCTTCAAATTTTAAATCGTTAATCCTGTTTAACCACCCTCTCCTGAACTTTCGATTCGCCGGACGTGCTGCCACAATCCTATTCACAAAGGCGATACGCTCTTGGCGGATTTTTTCGAAAAGTTCACACTGAAGTGTATAATCATTCACAGCAGCCAGCGTTTGGTTGCCCACAACGCCATCGGCAGTAACGCCCAACATCTTTTGCGGCAACTTGATGCCATAGCTGCCCGAAGCCCATACCCAGTCGACAAGGATATTGGCTATGCTCTGATTCACAATCTTATCCCCCTGCCACTTGTCCCAATAGAGGCTTTTGAGCACATCCGCCCACTCTGCGTCCGAAATATTCTTCAGGTCGGCAACGGTGGTTGTGGCGTATCCTCTTTGGCGGCGGTAAAACCTATAGGTAGCTATCGTTATGCCCTTATTGGTGGCTCCGCCCCTATCGTCGGGATCGTCTACAAAGCCACCTTCCCATCGGAGAATAAATGGAATAAGCAGTTCAACCTTTGCCATCTTTGTCTTCATTTTTCTTTTCGTCTTCTACTTCTATGATATCGGTTTTCTTTCCAAAAAAATTTAGAATGTTCACCTTCACGTTTTTACCTCTCGATGCGAAGTAATTCACATAAATGCTTTCCAATTCTACCCCGTATATAATCACAAGCATGAGCATAGGGAGCAACTCTACGCCAAAAGGCAAGGCAAATGCCTGCCCGAAGGTGTATGCCAATATAACCCAGATGATGTAGCTGGTTATCTTGTCGATTGTACGGCGCACGGCTTTCGATTTCTTTACGTCTTCTTTTCTGGCTTTGGCGGCGGCTATTCCAAACTTCAGGTCGGCAAGCGTTAGTGTCAGTGCCAGGATCAAGAGCCATTTAGCCCAAATAAAGAAATCCAGAAGCCCTACTAAAAAATTATCGGTGTATGTCATAAGTTATTTTTATTTGTTTGTTGTTTTTGTGATGAATGAAAATGTCGGATTATTCTCTTTGAGGAACGCCCGTCTTTCGGAATTTGTAATTCCGAAAATTTACGAAGCAGGGGAACCCTTACGTTGTAGGGGATTTGTAATCCCCTACAACGAGTTTACAAGAATGTGCCGTAATTGAGTCCGGCGTGTGTCTTATTAATAAATACCGCCTCCACTTTACTGCGGCTCTTTTCGCCTGCTTCTGATTTTTCGATCAATATCAAACTGATCTTGCTGTTTTGCAGAGACATTGTCTCTACATCCTTATTGTTCAAGTCTGCCATGTTATATCGGGTTTTGTGTGGTTATCTTCAATCTCAATTGCATAAATGCCCCTTTGATAGGAAAAGCCAATTCGCCCGGGTTACCACTCATTGCCAGCACCGAGTTGTAGAAGTCGGGGTGCCCCGATGCAATGTAATTGCCAGCCTTGTCTCGCTGCATTTCAGCCTGCTGCGCATTGTTGAGGCTCATAAGGCAACGCAGGTCGTTGGGCAATACATCAAACCATTTGGGCTTTTGCTCATTCTGCCAAAAAGCCTTGTCGGTGGCGTCTGTGTCGCTTTCGTTATAAAGGTCTTTCCAGCATCTTCGAAGCTGCACATTGCCTGTCAGTGTAAAAGTAGATTTTCCCGCCTCTGCCACAAACGAAGAATATGCCGGATAGGTTATTCCGTTGTATGTCACACTACCCGAAGCGTCGCTCACCAATTTGGGCTCTACAAAATACCAATATCCGGCTTGCAGGCTTCCCGAAGCAATTGCACCCGAAGGTATCTTGTTTACAATACGCATCTGAACGGTAGAGTGCAGCACCTTATCCAGCACCTCATACACAATGGCGTTAGACGTTTCGGGCACAAATGAAGTGACACCTGCCACTCCGTTAAAAATATTGTTGCGGGAAATTACAGCCGAACTATACGTCACTCCGTTGTATTTCACCTTTGCCTCCTGACCATTCTTCGAACGCACAATGTAAGCACGATGCACACCATTGCTGTAAGGTACAATGCCTCCGTCTTTGTTTACCTCAACGGACGAAAATGATGGCGTGCTGTCGATCAATACGCCTTGATCTATAGGCAGATTGTGTATAATATCCAACTTATTGAGCTGATATTTACCTCCCAGCCAGATTATATTTGTAGCACATTCACCCGCGACAGCCTGCGAAACGTCGATGTTGGAAGCCAATGCTATAGAGCCGTCCGTTATGGCAAGCGAGCTATTAGCATAGACCGGCGAAAAGCTTGCCGGCTCGCTTTTGTCGGATGTGATACCGATGGCGTCACATCTGTCGAAGGAATAACCGAAATATACCAAATGCCTTTTTTCGTAATTGTGCAACGCAGAATCTTTTTTCACAAGACCGTCTACACACGAGTTTTTAGAGAAAATCCATTTGCCCTGCTTCATCGTCTCACCCATGTCTGTAACATTCGGCACCGTAATAGATTGCGCCTCGCAGCGGGCTACAAAATCAGCTCTCAGCTCCTCTTCCGTGTTACCGTTGAGTGCCTTGTACTCGGTTTCTCCTCCGATCTTGAGTTCGCAATCGTTGAATGCTACAAAATTATTCCTGTAACCGGATACATCGGAGCTCAAGATGGTTACTTTACAATGATCGAACAAATCCAGATTGGTATTCGACAATACGGCATCGGGTACATTTATAAATGAGTTTCCCCCGTTGGTAGAAGTCTTGGCATAGAGCTTACAACTGTGTTTTGTTCCCGAAAGGTCTGAATAGATAGTACATCCGACAAATATATATCCGGTACGGTATAAAGGCTGTGATATATGTCTCACTGTCATATCATAGAAGTAAAGGCTATTTTGCCAAACAGAACCTTCCCCATAGGCATTTATGTTTTTATTCCATATCGTGCTATCCATGCCACTACCTATCATATGCAAATAGTTGTAATTTGCACTCGCCTCTGTAACAATAGAGCCGGTATGGATACCGCCGGAGAAGACGTTCTTGGTCACTCCCGAGTTTCGCTTTAGATCTATAACTCCATGAGACTTCGCAGGATTTGTCCTTGTGTACACAGATCGTGTCCTCTGATCGTAGGCTGTAGCACTTAGCGCAGAAAAGAAAGCAACATTATCTATACTCTCATCCAGCCTGCCATACTTATCTCTATAATTATACTTGCCCATCGTCTTCTGTTTTTTCGGTTATTATCACTCGTCCTGTAGCCAGTACAAGAACATTACAATTGTCAAAGTCTGCCCTGTCGTTCTCTTTCAAATCGTTATACAATCGCATGAATGAATGGGGCTGACTGTCAAACAGCAGATTGTCATCGACCTCAAATGTGACATCGCCTTTCTTTACTTCGTATATCATGGTAATGTAGCTTTTGCGTAAATAAATAAGTATCCGGTAGGCTCTGTGCCAACTTTTTCGACCTTAAATTCCACAAGCGACTTCGCCTTTATCTTTACCGATACGGTTTTACCTAAGGGCACTTCTTTGCCGTCTACCCATAGTTTGGATACATTCATCGCCTCTACCCGATAGATTATCATCTCCTCGCCTATAAACATTTCGTAGGGCGAAGCAAGCCCCATATTGATCGACATGCGACGCTCCAACTGCAACTGCTTGGCATATTCTGCCAGATTCTCGAACAGGTACTTGCCCGAGCTGAGCGCACCGTTGCTATCTTTCTTCGAACCGAATATCCAGAAACCGCTCGGGTCTTTGATTTCGGGAAGCTCCGACAAGGGGATAGCTGCTATTTTAGTGTTTTCTGCCATATTTTTTTGATTTGTTTTTATTCTAAAATCTTCTTTGTTCTTCTGATTCTCTTTTTCTATGCTATTTGTTTTATTCCTCTTTTTATACTCTTTGTTGTTGACTACACTACGTTCCGTCTAATGTTGTTTCTGAACGATAGAGGGGATAGGTAGGGGCAGTGGCTTGTCCCTGCCCTTTTCTATCCGGGCGACCACAAGGGTTCGCCCCTACTCCATTAATATTCATCATTCGTCCTTCGGGGTTCCCTTCGTCCTTCGGGGTTTGCAACCCCGAAACTTTATCGTCAGGATTTTAAAATCCGAATTGAAAGGACTTTTGGATTGTAAAGCCGAAAACAAGAGAGATCATCGCATTATATCAATATTGCGAACTTTCCGTTTTCGGTAACTATCACCCTCCTGTTCTCTGTTCCCAACGCAAATATTTTGTTGAATTTTTCGGCATTCACCTCAAAGAGAGGATAGATAGAATCTTTGGAAAGCGTGATGCTGTATCCCGCTGTTTCGCCCAATTGCCCCGATACCTGAGAAAATGCAAGCGTAGCCCCACCGTCGGAACCAAAAGAGTAAATATTGCCCTGCATATTCCTGAACACCACCAGATACTTGTTGCCAAGGGCTTTGAGCAGGTTGTTGGTTTTGTCAGACTTGAGGGTATTCACAAAGGTGGTTAGTTGCTGCCTGTACAGTGCGCCATCGTTTGTTTCGGTGAAATTGCTTTCGCTAACTTCCGACAGCATCGTGTAAGGGGTGTCTACGTCTTTGAGGATACGATCTACAAAACAGGAGTCGTACAGGGCATCATCTTTGAAGTAATAAGCTGCAAAATCCTTTATATCCAAAAGGTAAATCTCGGCTATACCTCCCGAATTGTATCCGCATGTGTGTTTTATATTCTGCACCAATCTGCAACTCATATTGTTCTGTTTTTTTTGAGACAAAGCGGCAACCGCCATCAAAGCTGAATACCGCTTTATCAAGTATGTTTTCTTTAAACTATGATGTGACATTCTTTCTCTCTCTTTGCTTTTTTAGTCGTCCTTCGGGGGTTGCAACCCCGAAGCTCTACTATCAGGATTTAAAATCCGAAAGGACGACAAAGAGGCGAATATCATAACTACATCGCAGAACAGGTTAAGGAGTTACAACTGTCTTATCCACAATGGCAGTAACCACGTCCTCACCCTTGAGCAAGCGACCGATTTCCATCTCAGTTCCCGCCATTGTCACCGTCCAGCCGTTTGCATCAGCCTCAGCAGCACCCGAAGCGTAATTGAATGCCGTTGAGCTCAGCCCGTTGATGCGTCCCAGCACTACCGAACGGTTGCTCTTATCCACCACCACAGCCGTAAACTTACCAAGACTGAGAGCATCACCCTGATTAAGAATCGTATAGTCGTACTCGCTGAGTGTGAAGTTTAGGGTGTGCGTACGGTATTTACCGCCGTTGCTGTTCTGTGCCAGTTCGTCGGAGAAAGAAGCCGTATTGTCTATAAAGTCCACCTTATAGGCTTTTGCACTGTCGGCAAGCGTGATAGCGCTGATCTCTCCTTCGGCCGAAAATTCGTATTCGTTAGCCGAATCGTGATTGATCAGATAAACCGATTTGATACCGGCAACGGAATACACACATGTTTTCTTTGTAATATTTGATGTTAATTTGCAAGACATAATTTTTTTTTTTTGATTCGTTAATTTTTTGTCGCTTTTCTTTTTTTGACTTCTTTTGTTCTCTGTTCTTATCCTCTCCGTTCTTCGGGGTTTGCAACTCCGAAGATCTATCATAAGGATTTAAAATCCGGATAAGAATTGCTTTTGGATTATAAATCCAAAAGGACGGTGTCGCATAGGTAGGGGCAGTGGCTCGTCCCTGCCCGTTTATATACGGGCGACCACAAGGGCTCGCCCCTACCCGTCTAATACCCGTCCTTCAAGGTTTGCAATCCTCGTAGAACGAAGCAAGAGGACAGAGTCACATTCATTCTTATTTTTTCTCCTTTTGACATAAATGCTTATTCATTTGTTTTGTTATTTTTGAAATAACTATGACTATACGAAAACCAAATATTACTGTACTTCT